>JAFTTS010000064.1 GCA_017466685.1 Clostridia bacterium | reverse complement strand
ACAGGGCTCGAACCTGTGACCCTCTGCTTGTAAGGCAGATGCTCTCCCAGCTGAGCTAAGCTTCCACATATCGCAAGTGCCATTGTCTTGCGACTTTTATATTATACCACGCCTGATCGCGTTTGTCAATACCTTTTTCAAAATTTTTTTAAAAATATTTGCGGTTTTATAATGAGGCGATATTTGCTACCATGTTGAGCGTTACCTCTATTATTATATGCACGTGATTCGGAAAACTTTACACGATTATTTTTTGAACAGCTTTTCTGCATCCTCTTTGGTGAAAAGGTATTTTTTATCGCAGAAGTGACACTAGAACTGTATCTCCTCGGGATTGCCTTCATCACGGCACTCGGCGAAAACACTGTCAACCTCGTCCTTACCGAGGCTCACCAGTGCACGTGCACATCTCTCACGCGAACAGTCGCAGGCATATCCGACGTCAAGCTCGTCAAAGAGATCGTACTCGATTCCCTCAAGCACGATGTCGAGCACCTCCTGACAGCTCTTGCCCTCGTCAAAGAGACGCGAGATGTTAGAGAGCTTTTCGGCGTTCTTTTCAAGCTGTGTGATCGTTTCCTCTGCCGCAAAGGGAAGTAGCGACACAAGCACACCGCCTGCCGCCTTACAGGTGTAGTCACGGTCGATAAGCACGCCAAGCGCACAAAGGCTCGGTGTCTGCTCGCTAACCGCAAAATACTGTGTGATATCCTCGGCGATCTCTCCGCTGACGAGGTTTATCATGCCTGAATACGGCTCTTTAAGTCCGATATCCTTAACGACCGACAGCGTTCCGTGACCGATCGCGCCCGAAACGTCAAGCTTACCGTTCGACTTCTTCGGGATGTCGATATACGGCTCGGCAATGTAACCCTTGACGTTGCCTGCGTAGTCGGACACTGCGATGACATTTTTTGCAGGACCGTCTCCGCGGATGTTGAGCGTTAATGTGTTGCCCTTATCCTTGAGAAGCGTTCCCATCATAGATGCCGCGGTCAGTGTTCTTCCGAGCAGTGCAGATGCGGTTGGTGTGGTTTTATGGTAACCGATCGCGGTATTTACCATGTCGGTTGAATTTATTACAAATGCGCGTGCACTTCCGTCTCGTGTCATTGCACGCAGAATGGTTGATTTCTGATTCATTGTTACTTCCTGCAATATTTATTTCTTCGCCCGTGCGACAAAATGCCAGCGTTCTGTTTCATTGTCCACCTCGCCGCCGTGAAAATCCGACGTGAGTGCACACAATTCGAAGCCTGTATCGGCGAGCAGTTTTTTGACCGTCCTGAGTGAATAACAACGCTCTCTCTGTTCCTCGTCAAAACGAAGCCATCTGCCGTCGTCACACTCGGTGAAGATGCTTAAATAGAAGTCGCACAGCTTGGTCCTTTTATTATAGACGTTCTGCCATGCACAAAAAACACCCTCATCCTCGAGGATGTATGAATTATCACCGTACACGTTTTCAAACTTCGCCGGAGCGTTCATATCGAAGATGAAAAGTCCGTCCGGATCGAGATAGTTGTGTACATGAGCAAAGGTACGTGTCAGTGCGGATGTGTCGGTTAAATAGTTAAGGCTGTCAAGGCAGCAGACGATCGCATTTACAGTACCGTAAAGCTCAAGCTCCGCCATATCCTGTCTTATAAGAAGCACAGAATGACGAAAACGCTCCCCGTCACATTTTTTACGTGCAACGGCGAGCATATCTTCGGATAGGTCAACTCCCGTCATATCGTACCCACGGCGTGCGAGCTCGACTGTGACATTACCTGTCCCGCAGGCAAGATCAAGTATACTCTCGGGCATCGTTTCAGAGTAAAGCTCGAACTGGTGCTCGATATAGTCTGCCCATGCCGAGTAGTCGATATCCGAATTAAGACGGTCGTATACGGGAGCAAGTGACGTGTAAGCTTCCACGTCTTATTTCATGCGCTCAAGGCGGTCAAGAACGGTGATATAACCGTCGCTTCCATATTTAAGGCAGCGGTTTACGCGGCTGATGGTTGCGGTGGAAAGACCTGTGCGCTCTGCGATTTCGGTGTAAATAAAGTTATCCTTGAGCATTTTTGCGGCAAGCAGACGCTTGGACATTTCCTGAAGCTCGGCAACCGTGCAGAGGTCTTCAAAGAAGCTATAGCACTCGGATACGTTTTCAAGGGTGAGAATGCCCTTAAAGAGGAAATCAATTTTCTCGTCATTAAGCTTGTTCATAATAGCGTTTCCTTTCAAAATAAACAATTTATAATATACCATATTAATATTTTAATATATTTCTCTTGAAAAGGAATGAACTTTCTTTGAACGAAGTGTAACATTTATGCAATAGTATCAATTTCGCACAATAAATCTGTGATATTTTCCGAATTTGCGCCGTTTATATAGTCGGAAATGGCTACCTCTCGCAGCTTTGATTCAATTGCGGTACGCGAATATTCAAGGTTGCGAAGCAGGTCGGCAAGTTCCGATATCTCACGTATACCGAAGAAGTCACCGCCGATTGCAATGTCGGAGATTATGCCGTCCTTTACGGTTAAGAACACCTCGACTGTACCGAAATCGAAACGTCTGCGTCTTTGTTTCTCGAAGCTGCCGAAACGGTGCAGATTCCATGAGTCGGTTGAATATTTTTCGGTTACTAACTTATCGATTTCGTTTTCCATCTGCTCGGAAAAATCTTCAGCGGTACACGAAAATTCACGTGACAGCCACTCGGCGAGATATGCTTCAAACGCTGCGGCATCCGTCATTTGCGTTTCTTCACCCAAAAGCTCACGTATGTTTGCCACTCGGCTTCGTACACTCGCGATTCCCTTGGATTTAAGCTTGGCGGGATCGACGTTCAGTGCGCCCTGCAGTCTTGAAAGCTCGGCGGAAAAGAGAAGTGTACCGTGGTGCAGAGTTGTGCCGTCAAGGACGCATTGGGCGTTACCCGAGACCTTGCGCTCACCGTCATTGGTATGCACGATAATGTCGTTTCGTCCCGACAGCTCGGCTTTTATACCAAGCGAACAAAGTGCCGAGATAATCGGTGCGGTAAAATGAGCGAAATCGAGTCCACCCTCACGTATACCGCTTGAGAGATTGCCGCCGCTCGGTGAGATAAACGTGAAATTGACGTTGCCGAGGTCATGGAATACCGCGCCGCCACCCGTCAATCGACGAACAACTTTTATATTGTTTTCATTTGTAAAATCAAAGTTTATCTCGGCGAATGCGTTCTGATTCTTGCCGATAATAACGGATGCTTCGTTGCGCCAGAGCATAATGATATCATCCTTGGCGTTTTTCAGAAGATATTCCTCCGAGGCGAGGTTGAAATATGGGTTTGTATGCGTGTTTATGTAGAGTTTCATTCGTATCCTCTTTTGTTTGAATTATCTCTCACAAAACCAAAGGGCTGCCCGATGAAAGACAGCCCATGGATTTATCAATTAAAGACCTACTTTGCTTCTGTTCATGCGCTCAACGTCGCTGCAGTTGGTCTTTGCAACGTAACCCGGGATGGGCATGAGCTTTTCATGAATGATATCGATGATACCGTCAGCCTGCGGGAAGAACTCTGCATCGAGCTCGTAGCAAGGAGTGATCCAGTTACGAGAACCGAGTGCGATCGGAGGTGCATCGAGGTAATCGAATGCAAACTCTGCGATGTTCGCAGCCATATCCTTCATTACCGAGTTACGCTCAACAGCGTCACCGACGATAACGATCTTACCGGTCTTCTTAACGGACTCGATAACCTTTGAGTAATCGAACGGAACGATGGTACGTGCGTCGATGACTTCTGCGGAGATATTGTACTTCTCCTGGAGCGTCTTTGCAGCATCCATTGCACGGTAGAGAGTAGCACCGATGGTGAGGATTGTAACGTCCTTACCTTCACGCTTGATATCGGGATCGCCGAGAGTGATCTCGTAGTGACCTTCCGGAACGCCATCCTTCATGAACTGCTCGCCGATACCGTAGATTCTCTGCGACTCGAAGCAGATTACAGGGTCAGTACCCTCAAGAGCAGAGGTCATAAGTCCCTTTGCGTCTGCAGGGGTGTTCGGGAAGATTACCTTGAGGCCCGGGATGTGTGCACAGAGTGCGGTCCAGTCCTGAGAGTGCTGTGCGCCGTACTTAGAACCAACGGATACGCGAACGATAACGGGCATTTTAAGGATACCTGCGGACATGGACTGCCACTTGGAAAGCTGGTTGAAGATTTCGTCGCCTGCACAGCCGATGAAGTCTGCGTACATGAGCTCAACGATTGCACGGCCGCCGCACATTGCGTAACCTACAGCAGAGCCAACGATAGCGGACTCGGAAATAGGCGAGTTGAAGAATCTGTGGTAAGGAATAGCTTCGGTCATCTTCTTGTAAACGCCGAATGCTCCGCCCCAGTCACGGTTGTCTTCACCGTATGCGATGAGGGTGGGATCGTCGTAGAACTTGTCGATGATCGGCTCAAAGAGACCGTCGGTGAGGTTGTACATCTTCATCTTGGAAACAGGCTTGCCGTCCTTATCGGTTGCGGTTCTTACCTTGCCTGCGATCTCCTTAACGCGAGGACACTCTTCCTTGGGCATGAGAACGTCAGCTTCACGGGTGGGATCCATGCTCTTAACCTTTTCATTGGAGAACATGATGGACGAGATAGCATCGGGGTTCTTCTGGAGGTCCATACGAGGAGAGATCTCATCGTTGATAGCGAGCTTCATGATCTCGGTCATGCGGTTTGTGATCTGCTCGTGGAGAGCTGCAAACTCTTCTTCCTTAGCGATCTTGCCCTTGATGAGCTTGTTCTTGAATGCGACGATCGGGTCAGCTGCCTTCCAAGCCTCGATCTCCTCAACGGTTCTGTATGTGGAGGAGTCGGACGGGGAGTGACCGGATACACGGTAGGTAGAGGAGTCTGAGGGGGAGTGACAGGATACATGGTAGGTAACTACGTCGAGAAGTGCGGGGCCCTTACCCTCAAGTAGCAGCTTCTTCTTGCGGGATACCGCATCGATAACTGCGTGAGGATCGTAGCCGTT
>JAFTTS010000063.1 GCA_017466685.1 Clostridia bacterium | reverse complement strand
GAATTGGGAACGCTTCGCGGACGATATGTGGGATGAGAATCAGAAATATGTTACTTCTTTGATAACAAATCCACATTCTCTGGATTGATGTCTCCACCTGTGATATACTGTGTGCTACCAATCAAAAGGAGGCACAGCATGAACATCCTTGAAGACTTATGGTTTGGCAACATCTCGCCATGGGAGCGGCCATTCAAGAAGGACAGTGCATATGCGGAACTGCTGGCGCTTGTGATCCGTCATCAGGAAGACCTGCTCAGCCGGCTGAACGACGAAGAAAAGGAAATCTTCGAAAAATACGCCGGCTGCTCCACCGAGATGCACGATCTGACCGAGCGTGAGGCATTCATTAAAGGTTTCACGCTTGGTGCAAGAATCATTATCGAAGTGTTGGCAAACGAATGCGACCAATAACGAACTAAAGTGGTCATGTACCAAATCATAATCATGACCACTTTAGTTCGCTAAAACCGTCCGTGACCGAAATAAACGGCTCACAGGCGGTTGTTTTTATTGCATCGAGTATTGATGCAAACTTTTTTACTAAGGCAGACAATGGGCGTATTTTCGCCTTATAATGCATGAAGAAACGGCAGCATCATATTGATACTGCCGTCCGTCTTATTCGATCCCTCTGTATCCATGCTTTTCAGCGTTTCCAAGTAAATACAAGAATGCAAATGCCGGAATACGTAGCAAGTCGCGTTCATGCGTAGTATTGTGAACACCAAAATCCATGTCATTTTTAGTAACAACGATCGCGGCAGATGCTTCGTCGCACAATTCTACGATTGCATCATCGTCTGCTATAGGAGCTCCCTCGCGATACTTAACTTCAATCAGGATATTCTTTGTATTCGGATAATCAACAACGATATCAATTTCTTTACCCTTCTTACCACCTCTGAAATAACCCACAGAGGTTGCTAACTGATAATAAAATGCCGCAACATGCTTATATACCGCAGTTTCAACAACCTTTCCCATTTCGGTTGTATTAGTCATAATAGAGTCATCCATCAATACCGCATTGCGTATCGCCGCGTCTGCAATATATATCTTTGGGCTCGCTTTCAAAACCTTTTTACCTGCCATATCGACAGGCCAGCTCTGATAAATCAGATTGGCACTTTCAAGGTACTGAATATAGTTTTCAACAGTTGTACGCGAAACCCCGTTCAGCTCCTTTGCAATAGCCTCAATAGATACAATTTCCGAAGAAACATTGCAGAGATACAAAAAGATACGTTCAAGCTCGGTGGCGTTGCGAATATTGTAGAGCGACGGCAAATCTCGCTTCAATACCTTGTCCACAACATCCTCGCGCATAATCTGCTGTGCCATCAAGTCATTATCAGCAAGTGCAAGTTCTGGGAAACCACCAACCTGTAAGTAGCGCATAAAATGATTTTGCACTTTTGACAGCTGCATCATAATATGCGTGCGATCAGGCTGCGACATCCCAAGTAGCGATGTTACCTTCAAGTCGTCCGGAATATCCGGACGGTCAAGATTCAGAAGCTCACAGTATTCAAAGAATGACAGCGTCGGGACTTGTATTACCGTCCACCGTCCGGCACCGCTCTCGCGGCTTCCCTTCATGAGCGCGGGACTTGCCGAACCCGTTGCCACAACATGCGTATCAGGCTGATTATCATAAATATACTTTAACCACCGATCCCAATCCTGAGCATACTGAACCTCATCAAAGAAATAATATACATCCTGCTCGGGGTATATATTTTCGTGATAACAGTCAAGAACATCTTGAAATTGACTCAGTTTCAGCATGGGATGGTCCATAGAAATAAAGACAATTTTCTGTGGAGAAACACCAGACTCCAACAACGATTCTATCATTTGATACTGAATTGTTGTTTTTCCCACTCTACGAGTTCCGGTAAGCACAACAGAACGTCTGATATCCTTTTCCTTTAATCTGCGCATTGCTTCATGAAAAGCAAAGCGCTTATAGGTCTTAGACATCTTGGGATTTACAGCGCCTGTCTTCCACCACGGATTATAAGCAGTTAAAACTTTTAATATTCCCTCTTTGGATGTGATAGCCATACAAATCCCTCCTTTTGTAAGAATTATAGCATAAAAATCAATATTTGTCAAGTATTATTATAAGTATACTTATAATCTTTTCTGCATAATATTGATTTTTGCACGTTTTTTCAACAATATTGTACTTTTTATCACATTCTCCTAAATCTTTTATTCGTATTCATCAATCCCAATCTTTCCAACAATAGCAACATCACGAAACTCAACAGTCAAATCCGACCAGGTCAGAAACTCTGACTTGGTCATTTTCTTTTTCACCACACGGGCATAGGGTGCCTTGTTATTTTTGAAAAACGAGCAGCAATACTCGCATTTTTCATTTTAGATGGGTTCGAACCTCGCTTGTATTTCATTGTTATCAATTTCGAGTCAAGCCCACTCAAACAACAAGTGGGTTCGAATTTTTTGTAAATATCACGTGCAAAACAGTGCTAAAATGACGATTAGTAGTGGGACTGAAAAAATATTAAAAAAATCCCGCTCAAAATGGAAAAAAGTGTGGAATATAAGGTGAGGAGAAAAAATTTGAAATTTTTTGGTTGTTAAACTCCAAAAAAGTGTGGATTATAGGGTGAAGGCAAAAATTTTTGAAAAACTTTTGGATTTTGGTTCTGAAAATCCAAAAAACGCAGGCTACTTATATGAGGGGATAAATCCTATGGAAATCGTCGGAGATTCCATTCATAAAAAATTCACATAATTATTTCGCAATTTTTTCCGTACAAATCGAAAAAAAGTGTGGATTATAGGGTGAGGGGATAAATTCCCCGTTGACAACTGAATAAAGGGATGCCGAGAACGATCCCGTCGAACGAGCCGCCGAATCCGGGCGCCATGACTCCGCAGAAATGCGGACGAGCGATACACCGAATAGCGGACGGAGCAGTATTCAGCATTGCTCCGCGGGCCATGACTTCAGACGGAGATTATGAGACTTCTGCGAGAGCAGCCTGCCGGCGGGCAGGATATGTGGCGAGTGGAAATACCGCCTCATATATGATCCTCGCTTCCGCGAAAAAAGTCGCGGAAGGATATGCTGCGAGGTACTCGGCATTTCTGTAGAAAGCATCGCACACGAAAATATTTTCGGAGAATTTTTAAAAATCTGGTTTCCAAATCCGAAAAAAGTGTGGATTATAGGGTGAGGAGAAAAATTTTTGAAAAACTTTTGTATTTTGGTCCTGAAAATTGAAAAAACGCAGGCTACTTATATGAGGGGATAAATTCATGAAAATCGCCAGAGATCCCATTCATAAAAAATTCACATAATTGTTTCGCGCTTTTTTCCGTGCAAATCGAAAAAAGTGTGGATTATAGGGTGAGGGGACAAATTCCCCGACCAATGAAAGGAGGTGATCCCATGACACAAACACGCGCAAATTTCTTCATGGTCGCAAACGAGATATTCTCGTTCTCGCTGTCGACCAAAGCTATCGCGGTGTACTGCTGCCTCTGCCGACACGCGGACGTGAACGCGCACACCTGCTTCCCAAGCCGCAAGACGATTGCAAAGGAATGCTCTCTTGGTGTATCTTCCGTTGACCGTGCGATTGACGAACTCATTCAGTACGGACTGATCTGTAAAATACATCGCCGAAGCAAAGACGGCGGCAAGATGTCCAACTACTACACGCTTGCCGATCTGATCTCGCACTCGCGGACGGTGGATGACACCGGATAGACGTGTGGGTAGCTTCACCATGGAGTTCTAACAAGACCCATAGAGCAAGACTCAAACACAGATATATAAGCTGAAGAACAACATAGTGATAGGCGCCTTGCTGTGTTTTCTCTTCGGCGGATATATAAAATCAATTTCAAAAACGAAAGGACGTCTTTATGAAAAACGCATTTACAAAAATCAACGAAACCGAAATCAACAACGTAACAAGAAAGGACAACGAAACTATGAAAAACAACACCATCACTCTTACCGAAAACGATCTCCGCCTCTGCTCCGCAATCCTCAATGCATTGAATGACTATCGCGTACAGAGAACGCCTGGTGAGGATTTCTCTTCAGCTTACAGTACATCTGACGAGCGTGATCACGAAGCGATCATGGAACGCTACGAGTACATTGAAGAACAGAAAGCCCTTCTGCGCAATGCCATCGAAGATAACGAAGATTTTGACTTCCATGCATACCTTGATGAAAACGGCATCACTAACAAGTGTCTTCGTAAAATTCTCGACCGTGAGTTTGATGCATACTGGGATGAGGTAATGTACGCAAAGGAGAATCCGGATTGCAAGAATTGCGACTCCGACAACAACACGCCTATAAGCCTTACTGAAAATGATCTCCGTGTCTGCTACGAAATTCTCAGAGCAATGAACGATTATTATGCGCTGGGAAGACGCATGAAAGACGACACAGATGATTCTTCAGTTTACGAATCAACCGATAACTCTGCAATCACAGAATGCCGCAAATACATCAAAAAGCAGAAAACTCTCCTGCGCGATGCCATTCACGAGCAGAATGACGATTTTGATTTTGGCGAATTTCTCACCCAAAACGATATCACCGATTATCGCCTCGTGAAAATCCTCGAGCGTGAATTCGAAACCTATTGGGATGAACTTGCATACGCCAACGAAAGCACCGAAGCATAATTCCGTCCCGTATTGGCAAGTTTCGCCTTTGACAGTCATGCCCTCCTACAGGAGGGCTACTGCCAAGGCAATGGGCTAAGCCCAAACCCCTATGAGAAAAACGGAGGAAATAAATGCCCAAAGAAAAACAAAACCGCACCGAGAAGGTGACCATCCGCCTCACCCCAGATGAGCTGGAACGCCTGCGTGAACTCTCCTACGGCAGCTATCGGCTGATGGCAGACTACTGCCGCGCCTGCATCTTCGGTCGAGAGATCACCGTCATTCCCGGCTTCGATGAAGCGGCGGAACAGCTTCGGCGCATCGGTACGAACCTTAACCAGCTCACACGACTTGCGAATCTGCGTGAAATTTCCGTGGTAGACCTCGGAGAAACCAGAACGGAAATTGTAAAAATTTATAATACGCTCCGCGCCGCAAAGAAAGGCGGTGCGTGAATGGCAATCGTAAAAATGATACCGTCATCGAGTCCGTTAAAGAATATCTTCAACTACGTTCACAATAAAGAGAAGACCGCACCGCATCTCATCAGCGGCAAGGACTGTATGCCGGAGAGTGCGCAGGCGGAGTTCGAGATCGTGAAATCCCGATTCAACAAGGCGGGTGGACGGAATTACTATCACGTCATTCAATCCTTTGCGTCCGAGGATGACCTCACGCCAGAGGAAGCGCACAACATCGGCATGGAACTTGCGGGATTCTTCAACAGCTTCCAGGTGCTCGTGGTCACGCACACCGATCGTGGGCATCTGCACAATCACCTCGTCGTCAACTCGGTTTCCCACGCGGATGGCAAGAAACTGCACACCTCACGCGACGATCTGCTTCGGGTAAAATCCTACTCCAACAAGCTCTGTGCACGACGTGGGCTCTCCACTACCGAAACCAAGAGCGGCTGGTACCGCGTCGACAAGTGGAAGGACGAGCTTGTCCGCGTGGCGCTTATGGCTATGGCGCTCTCCGAAACGCGCGAGGGCTTCATCGAGTACATGGAGAACCACGGTTACGGGGTCAAGTGGAATCCCGACCACAAATACATCACCTTCATCACGCCCGAAGGAAAGCGCGTGCGTGACAACAAGCTCTTTGACGAGCGGCTACTTAAAGGCAACCTCGAACTCTACTTCGCCATGGGCGGATGCGGATCGGTAATGGGTCCCGACTACTGGAACTATCAAACGCCGATGCACGATGAAAACGCCAAGGAAACCGTCACCACGGGACTGCTGAATCTCATCGGCGATCTGCTCTGCCAAGAAGAAGACAGCAGCTACACGCCGCGACCGCTCACCGAAATGGACAAATGGGAGAAGGAACGGCTCGAAAAGATTCTCGGCAAGCGCATTTCAAACGAGGCATACTTATACTACTGCACGCGAGAGGACTACGAGCAGTCGGCGGGACTGTCCATGTGAGTTGCTACTTTATTGTAACTTTGCACGGTTCTCGCTGGATGTTCGGCACACGAAATGATATGATTAAGGGGGACGAATGATCTGTATCACCGTCAGCCGCGAGGAGCTTCAGAAGATCTCCACCGGCAAGGAAGGTAAAATTCAAACGAAAACAATTCCGAGCGAAGCCGACAACGTCAAAGGTCTTCTCAAAATCTTTGACGGCATCGCCAAGTGCCGCTACCTCGGACGAAAGGAGAAAAAATGACCGTAATAGAATCCATGAAAGCGCGTGGCATCATCCCACGCGCTGCGCTCTACGCACGATTTTCCTCGGATAATCAGCGTGAGGAATCCATAGATGCACAGCTCCGCGCTATGCGTGAGTACTGCCAGCGCAACAAGGTGGTGATCACAAACGAATACTGCGACCACGCACGAAGTGCCACCACCGATGACCGCCCGGAGTTTCAAAAGATGATCCGCGAGTCGAAGTCCTGCGGCTTCGATCTTGTCATCGTCCACAAGCTGGACCGCTTCAGCCGTGACCGCTACGACTCCGCCTACTACAAGCGCGAGCTGAAAAAGTGTGGCGTGTCGCTGGTCAGCGTATTGGAAAACCTCGATGACTCACCTGAGAGCATCATCCTCGAATCGGTGCTGGAGGGCATGAGCGAATACTACTCCCGAAACCTTGCGCGAGAGGTGATGAAAGGTATGCGCGAGTCGGCACTTCAATGCAGAGCCATCGGCGGTCAGGCGCCCTTCGGCTACAGGATCAATCCCGAAACCAAGCACTATGAGATCAACGAAACCGAGGTGGATGCGGTGCGGATGATCTTCGACAGCGTGCTCCAAGGCGTGGGCTACAGCGAGATCATCCACAATCTCAACGCCATGGGATTCCGTACCAGAAGCGGCAAGGCGTTCGGCAAGAACAGTCTCACCGAAATCCTCCGCAACGAAAAATACCACGGCGTGTATATCTTCAATCGCGCGGCAGGCAAGGACTATAACGGCAGGCGAAACAATCACAAGAGTAAGCCGGTCGGTGATATGATCCGCATCGAGGGCGGTGTGCCTGCCATCGTCAGCGAGGAGGTGTGGGAAGGCGTGCAGGCGATTCTCAAAAAGCGCAAACAACACCGCACCACCAACAACTCCGGCAAGGAAACCTACCTGCTCACAGGCAAAATCGTATGCGGAGAATGCGGTGCATCCTACACGGGCGTGCGCCGATTCTCGGGGCGAAGCAAGCTGAAATACGTCTGCTACCAATGCTCCAAACGTAAGCGCACCGCCTCGTCGATCTGTCACAACAAAGAGATCCGCCGAGATTATCTTGAGACCTTCATCATGCAGGAAATCGCGCGGATCGTCTTCGATTCGGCAAACATCCCGAAGCTGGTGAAGGAATACTACAAATACCACGCCGAGTTTGACACCGATAGTCAGGACAAGCTGAAGATGCTGCAAGGTTCGCTCCTGTCGGTGACGAAGAAGATCGACAACATCGTATCCGCCGTCGCCAACACGGGCAGCTCGGCTTTGCTGAATTCGCTTGAAGCTTACGAGAAAGAACGCGAGGAAATCCGTGCGAAGATTGAAGAAGTAGAGAAACACTCAAAAACACAGGTGGTCACCGAGATGATGGTGGAGCTGGCGTACGAATACGCTCGAGGGATGTATCTCTCCGGCGACGTGGAGATGCACCGCCAGCTCTTGAATCTCTACCTTGACAAAGTGGTGGTGTACTACGATCACATCGAATTCTACCTCAACACGCTTCCTGCCGACATTCTCCGCGGCGAGATTGATCGCTCCCTCGGCATCGGCGAGGAGGAAACGCTGGTCGAGCACATGATGCGGTGCGAGCCGCAGATCATGGATGCCATGCGGAAACTTGCAAACAAAGGCGCAAACAAGGACGGAGCTGTCACTGATTCGGGTGACAGCTCCGATTTACATAGAAAAAAGGCTGATAAATCAGCGAAAAATGCCGAATTATCAACCTTTATTGGTGGAGGCGAGGGATGACCATAGATTATCACGGAAGTGGGCATATGGATATCCTTTCCATCACAGGTTTTGCGGGCGAGATGATGACGATAGCCATATACGATATTCTCTATATATACAATATCCCCTGCTTTGTTCGGCTCACAGAGCTTCGAATTACCGCAGGGGATTCAGTTTGTAAAAAAGCGCCCGACGCATCACTGGGCATAATACATGACACGTCGAGCATGGAGAAAAAGAATTGAAAAAAGAAGAACGCAAATTAATCCGTGACCTTTACGTAAACCTCAACCCAGGTAAACTCGGTGGTCTCCTCCACGGCAACACGCGGACAGAGCAGATTCGAGTACGCTGCCTTGGGTATCGAATAGCAAAGCACAGTTGCCAACGCAAATCTATCGTCCTGTTCACTGCCGATGAACTCGCAAGGCTCAAGGTTCACGCATACAAGCGGCGGCTGTGCCAGAGCCTTTTCTATATCCTTAACGCCGAGACGTAAGGTGAGCTCTGCGCCCTCGGGAATGTCGCCGACGAACAGCTTGAATGCACCGGTGTTAGAAATTACCGCCGGGAGCTGTCTGCCGATACCGCCGTTGTTTTCCCATACGGGCTGTGTATCCTTGTAGGTCACGATATGACGCCGATTCATTTTTTGCACGGTATCGGGATCACCAATAGAGTTGATGACCGTAAAGTAGCCCGGCAGAGGGTTAACACCGATTTCGGCGTCGAAATTAAGCGGTGCACTCTTGTCAAAATGCTTCGTGATATCGCTGCGGAAATAGTTGTAAATATAGATCTTATCCGCGCCCTGTGCATATGCGCTCGCCGCAAACGCCGCAAAGGTCTCAATATTGGGCCAAACCATTTGGGCGGCGGGATACGGAGCAAGCCTCATCTCAATACATGGCGCAAGTGTTACGTTATACGGTTTCAGCAAATTGTGCCAGAGCTTTATCGGCATATCGTTATCGTTCGATGACCAGCGTCCGGCAGGTATCACCATATCGACGATTCCCTCACGAACCCACTGCATAACGTCAAGACCGAAATCGAAGTTTGTTTGAATATCGGGCGCAACGCGAACTGCGAATTTTATCTCGTGTCCGTATTTTTTCTCGAATCTATGAGTCAGCGTATCAATCTCACGGATAAAACCGTTCAGTATCTCAATACCGTCATATTCCATTCCGTATCTGAACAGCCGCAGCTCACGCTGAAAGTCAAGCTCAATTCCATAAGGATCGTAACGCGCAAGTGATTCCTCAATCATCCCGAAAATTCGCTCACGTATCTCGGGATGAGCGTAATCGTCTGCCCTGTCATAAAATGTAGTCATGAAGCCTTTTCCCGGCGGCACACGTCTGTATTCGGGGTGCGCATGATAGAACTCGGTAAGGCAGGGCCCGGTTTTTCTTTCGCGGTAATGAACATCATTCATACGGAAAGATATCCACGGATTTATTCCCGCTTTTCTGAAGCCCTCGATCTGAATCTTATTGTGATCAACCTTAAGCTCGTCAAATACGATATGTGCCCCCTTAAAGGATGATGAGCCTTGTGAATAATCAACAGGGATACCATTTTCAATCTTTTGATGATATTTTGAAACATAACTTTCAAAACGCTCTGACGGGAAAGTAGTAAGCGTTCCTGAAACGCATAAAAAGTAGTCCGTCACCTGCGTTCCCTCAAATTCCATCGGGAAATCTTCGATATCCTTAACCGATGCCGGCGGTAAATCCTCATTGCCTATTCCTGTGAGAATACCGTCGGAATCGGCATTTATAATTATCCCTTTCATTTTCTGTCTCCTTTCAAGGATCAACTAATACAAGTTACGGTGCAATTTCGAGATATACCTCTGCATATTCAACGGTAAATTCAACATCAGAACGAATCTCGGCAACCATATATCCGCCGTCATATACCGACTCGGGAATGGTATAGCACATAAGCTTGTCGTTTACATATCCGCCCTTGCAGGTTTCCATACCGGTAAAGGTGCAAAGTGCGGAGTTTACATATACAGTCGGAGGTGTATCACCGAGGGAAGCGAGTGAGGTGGAGAACTTAAGTGTCAATTCAGCACCCTCCGGAACATCGCCGATCGGGATACGTACAGTCGCATAGTTCTTGGTGTTAACTTCAATTGGAAGCTGTGCATTCGACTCTCTCCAAAGTTGATACATATCATTGTAAGTGAGGATCGAACGGCGGCTTACGGTCATCAGCTTATCATATGAGCCGATTGTCGTTAAGAGGTTCCACCATCCCGAGTCAGTGCTGAGTGAATAGAAATCCGAAGTCAGCGTAACCTTACTGCTTTCATCAAATGTTGTACTTCCGCGGAAATGGTTGAAAAGATAAACCTTATCTGCTCCCTGCGAGAAAGCATTTGCTGCGAATGCAGCCTCTGTTGTAAACGAATGTCCCTTCACCTGTGCAGCCTTGCTCTCCGAAACCCGCACATTCGCTTCGATTCCGGGGGCTACTTCTACGCCAAACGGCTTCATAGCAGAAGCCCATATTTTTGTGGGAACATCCATATCGGTCGTCGTAAAGCGTCCTGTCGGAATAACAAGATCTATAATATCCTCTGCCGCCCAGGTCAGAACGTCAAGTCCGAAATCGTAACAAGTCTGAATATCTGATGCAACACGAACAGATATCTTTATCTCGTGACCGTACTTTTCCTCATAAACCTTTACAAGATCGTCAACCTCACGCATAAATCCGTTCATAATCTCAAGACCCTTGTACTCGTCTCCGATACCGAACAACCAAAGGTCGCGCTGGAAATCGAGCTCAACACCGTAAGTATCATAGCGGTTAAGAGCATCGTTAATCGCGCCGAGCATGAACTCGCGGGTTTCGTCGTATTTATAGTTGAGCGCATAGTCATAGTATCCCGGTTCATCATGATGAGTGACGCGACGAAGCTGGGGATTATTATAGTAGAAATCGGAAACAAGTCCGCTCGGCTCGCCCGAAACGATGGAAGCGGTCAGCTCGTGGACGTCATTCATTCTGAACGATATCCAAGGATTGATACCGATCTGCGGAAAATACTCATGCCAAAGGCCTACATAGTCTGTGGACAGGACATTATAGATATGGTTTGCCCCGGCAATAGAACCGTTCTCAGTATAATCAACCGCTGTACCGAATCTTTCCGTAGCGTTATACATATCGATATAATCTGAGCTATAATTTGTCGGATAGTTGAAGGTACCCTCCGAAAAAACATTGATAACGTAGTCGGTAACATGAGTTCCCTCAAATTGGAGCGCATAGTCAACTATATCCTCTTCATTCCAGCCTTTAGTGTTAGCATCCATCAAAAACTGTGTAAGGTCGTGGTTGATCATGATACCGTTAATCTCATACTGTTTTTCCTTTTCAGGATCGTACTTTGAGATCGTTTTCGAAATAGGCATGGAAGCAAATGCCTTCTTTACGTATTCGGGAGCATCAAGGCCAAGATTGTCACCGCAGCTGTTGATATAGTCCGCCGGAATATCCTCCGGATCAACGGGTACAAGCGAGAAATTGTCGATACAGTATTCCTGAACGCACTCATCATATGGGCCGCCGCGGACTCTAAGATAATAAAGCTCTTTATAGAGTGTAACGTAAAACTCTGCCTTAACCCAATCGTTTCCGATATATATCATTGGATATGTCGGTTCTACGGTGCTATCCGTATAGTAGAATAAAAGCTCGAGCAGGGATATTTCTCCGGGATTTGTTGTGCGGAAATATCCGGTGAACTTATATGTGCCGGGCTCAACAACCGAGGAAGGATAATAGTCAAAGCCGGTCCATGCATATGTGATATCGCTCATTGCAAGATAACCGCCGTTTTCATCCTCGACAAAGCTCAGTGTCTGACCGTTTGTATTCCAGTTTGATCTTAACACTCTGTCGTTGTTGAACTGACCAGTTACGAAAAGGTCACCCTCGGGAGTGGGTTCAACTATCGAGTGCGGGGGAGTATAGTCCCCACTCTCGGCAGCAGCGACAGGTGCTACAGCTGTAAACGCCATAAGCGCACTCAAAACAACCGATATAAATCTTTTTTTCATTATATTCGATCCTCCTATCATTGTTTTTTAGTTTTTGATGACCGAAATGTTGTCAATGTCAAAGTCCTTGGTATCGGGTTCACCGCGAGGTCCGCCAAGAATCGAGAGATAGAAGGGACCTGCTTCGGTTGCAGTAAAGGTATGCTCGATATGATGCCATTCGTTTGAAACCTCGTAAATGTTTGCATCACTTGTTGCATAAGTATTTGCACGAACAACCACTCCGTTCCACGGCGTTGTTCCGACTCTTGTACGTGCCGTCATGGTTTCGCCATCAACGCTCGTTCTGATATCGAAGGAGATCGTGTAGCTATCACCGGGTGTCATATTAAAGCCGATTGTGCCAAGAAGCGAATGGTAAGAGTCACCACGCTCACTGACTGTGAGGTAAGAGTTGCCATCCTCCTCGTTTATGGTAAGCTTTCCGACGCCCTGACCAATTTTCCAGATCGAAAGTGCTGTGTCTTTGTCTTCAAAGTCTCCGTTATTGCAGAACTCAGTTCCGGACGGGAAGTAGTTTACGTCAGCAAGACTCAGATCCTTGAAATCATATTCCTGCTTGTTGGTAATGGTAGGACCGCCGCGAAGCTTTAATTTGAGCGGGGTATCATCTTCAACATCGAATGTGAACTCAACAAGCTTCCATTCATTTGTGAGGGTTGCAGATGCGAAATTCTTTGTGCCAAGCATCACGCGAAGTATAGTAGTCTCACCGGGATTTGCTGTACGGAAGTAACCGCTGAACTTGTATGTACCTGCGGAAATATCAAAGCCGGGATCATAGGTAAATCCGAGAGTATTGCTTGTAATGTTTCTTGCTGCAAAATATTCGCTGCCGTCCTCATCACTCATAACCTCAAGCGACTGATCGCCGAAGTACCAATAACCGAGCTGTTCTTTGGTTGCAGAATTTTCAACAAGGTTACTTGCGGATGCGCTGGTTATCGAAGGAAGCAAGAGTCTGCCGTCTGCTCCAACTCCGATAGCGTCAAGATCGCCTGTGCTTATCTTGGTGTCAATATTGATGTAATCAAAATCAAGCGAGCAAGCGGAGTCGAGGATAAGCTTTATCGACTTCATCGAGCTCTTTTCTTTTACGTCAAGCTCAAACACCGCAACGCTCCATTCGGGAGTTACAGTCACACTGTCATTTCCGTCAACAGTCTTAAGTGCTGTACCTGCAAAGGATGCACGGAGGTTTGCCTTGTTGTTGTCAACTCTTAATTGATTTTCATCTATATAATCATACTTTAAATAATCAACCGCACTGAGTCTTACCTTTGCGGTAATATAATATTTGCCTGCCTCAATATCCGCGCCTGTATTTTTAATGGTAATTTCATCCGACGAGCTCTTGCCTGTGGTCACATAAGCAGATTCTACAGCAGATACAACAGTAAGCGGAATTTCTGCATTTCCGCGGTCCTCGACATACCATCCTGCACTGCCGGAAAGCGGCTTATCGCTGTTCTTTGCGAGGTTTTCGCCTGTAACGGGCTTGCCGTTAGAATCAAGTGCAACAAGTGTGAACGCGTCGATATCAAACGGTGCAACACCGTAACCAAAGGAGTTACCACGAATCATAAACTTGAAGTCGGTGGTCTTTGCAAGCGTGAATGTGAAGCTATACTTCTGCCATTCGCCCGAAAGGTCAAGACAGTTACTGTCGCCGCTGAAGAATGAACCCATCTTCGAGGACGAAATATTTACAACCGAAGTATTGTTATCGCCAATAAACATACGGATAACCGCAGCACTGTTCTTAGCAGCGATATTTTCAAGCTCAACACCGCGTGCCCAGAACGTGAGTCTGTAAGCGCCCGGAGCGAGATCCGTTTCCTTGTTTTCGTAAACGATACGGTCTTCGTTGTGGTCACGATTATATACATGAACATATGTGTTGAAAGCCGCACCATTTTCATCGCCGACAAGACCGAGCTCTTCGTCAAGAACCTCATCAACAACAGTGAGAGTCTTTCCGCCCATTGACCATGCAGCATTAAGTCCAAGCTCCTCTGCCTGTTTTGCCTTGAGCGCAAGAAGTATCATAACAGTGCCCATATTGACATCGGCGATGGAACGCTTTGTTTCAATAAGCTCAACACTGACATCTGCAAAGTCGAGTGCATATGCGCCGTCAAGCATAAGGCTTATATCACTCATACTTACAGAAACGCTCGTATCGAGAACAAAGGTTACATTTCTCCAATTATCCGCGAGGGATACATTATCTACACCGCTAAGTGTGCGAATTGTCGCGCCATTTGCAGATGCGCTGATCTGTGAAGTAACCATATTACCGTCAGCAGTAAGATAGTTGCCCTCGCCCTCCGACTCATACTTGTTGTAGTCAATAATATCGGTTGTCATACGGAAGCTGCCGCTTATGTAGTAAATACCGGGTGTGAGCATTTCGTCGCTGACAAAGTGAAGCTCTGTGTTACCCGAAGTCGGCGCCGCAACACGGTTATATGTCAGCCTGTCGATTACCTCAACATTAATATTCTTGAGAGGATTACCCTTATCGGAAACAGTCCAGCCCGTGCCGTTCGATTCGGCAACCATACACGCATTCGAAGCAACATTCTGCCCTGTTTCGCTGTTTGTGATCTTAAGATCGGCAATGTCAAACGGTGCAAAACCGTAACCGGTCCAGTTTCCTCTGAAAACAAGCGATACCTTTGTGCCGTTTGTGCTTACGGTGAATGCATCGACGAAAGCAATATCACGCCATTCGGATGTGAGTGTGGGAAGCGTATTTACAGCCGTTGCCGAGCCTATGCTTGCAATCATACGCATTGACGCAGGATATGAGCCGACTGTACTGTTGTTTGATGCGATATATTCATCGGTACGTGCCTTGAAGGAAACCGTGTATGTTCCTGCATTAAGTGTACCTGCATTATAGATGACCTGATCCTCATTGTGGTCACGTCCCGTTGCACGGATGTATGCACCGTCCGCATCCTCGGTAACAACAGAGGGATTGTTTCCTTCGCTGTCAACGAGCTCGGTGTTATAACTCGAATCCGCTCTTGCAATAGTGACATTTCTGATGCCGACAGACACCGAATCACCTGCTGTGAAGATGATACTATCCTTTGTGAGATTATCACCTGCTTTAACGGTGAGCTTAAATGTAGCCGCTGTCCATCCCTCGGGAGTAAGTGTGATGCTTGTTTCGCCGTCAAGCGTTTCAAGTGCAGTACCGCCTGCATTCACGCCGAGAGTGGTCATGTTGCCGTCCGTCAAAAGAGCGTCACCGTCACTTGTGTACTTACCGTAATCAATCGGTTCATTCACCGAAAACTCACCCGTAATGTGATAAATACCTGCTTCAAGCGCATTGCTATCCGTAAAATTAAATGTTGTTGCACTGCCTGAAGACAGAACAACCGCATATTTACTGTCCTGCTCCACAGTTACGGAGAAATCTTTGCTGCTGATATCATCCTTTGTAATGCTCCAACCCGTACCGCCGGCGGAAGCAAGCTCGCAGGTGTTGAGCGCAACATTTTCACCGCTCGCATCAATAATTTCAAGCTCCTTTATATCAAACGGAGCAAAACCGTAACCCATCCAGTTGCCCTTGAAATCGAGAGTAACCTTTGTGCCGTCTGCACTCACAGTAACAGCATCTGCAAATGTGACCTCCTGCCACTCGGATGTGAGTGTGGGGAATGTTTTTACAGCCGTAGCCGATCCTATGTTTGCAATCATACGAACCGATATCGGATATGTTCCTACTGCGCTGTCATCCGAAGCGATATAATCCACAGTACGCGCCTTGAACGATACTGTATATGTTCCTGCCGCAAGTGCACCTGCATTGTATGTCACCGTGTCCAAATTGTTGTCACGTCCCGAAATGTGGATATATTTGTCAGTGCTCTCGGGAATAATGACCTCCGGATATTCGCCCGCACCGTTAATAAACTCGGTGTCATAATTTGCGGAAACATCGGTGACAACAACATTTCTCGCGCCGAGCGATACCGCATCTCCGGCACTAAAAACAATGTCCGCCTTTGTCAGATTGTCACCCTCATTGACAACAAGCTTGAAGGTAGCCTTTGTCCAGTTTTCGGGGGTGAGTGAAACTGTCGTCTTGCCGTCAAGCGTTTGAAGTACCGCACCGCTGACGTTCGCACCAATGGTTGTTTCATTGCCGTCAGCTGCCAGCGTTTCGCCGTCTGACGAATATTTATCGTAAGCAATGGGCTCAATCACGGAAAATTCACCTATGATGTGGTAAATACCTGCACCAAGTATGGTATCATCGGTAAGATTAAATGTCGTTGCAGTACCCGAAGCCGCCGGAATAACCGCATAGTCACTGTCATTTGCAACTGTTACGGAAAGTGTTCTGTAACTGCCTTTATCAAAACCAACGCTCCAACCTGCACCGTTTCCAAGAAGTCCGTTTGCATTGGAAGCGAGGTTTTCGGTACTTCCCTTTTCTGTAATCGTAAGATCCTTAATATCAAACGGAGCAAAGCCGTAGCCTGTCCAGTTACCCTTGAAGCTGAGAGTAACCGTTGTGCCGTCTGCACTTACCGTAATGGCATCAGTAAATGTAACGTCCTGCCATTCGGATGTGAGTGTGGGGAATGTTTTTACAGCCGTAGCCGATCCTATGCTTGCAACCATACGAACCGATATCGGATTCGAACCGATCTCGCTGTTGGTTGACGGGATATAATCAACAGTACGCGCCTTAAATGATACTGTGTATGTACCTGCATCAAGCGCACCTGCATTGTAGATTGCCTGATCCTCGTTGTGGTCACGTCCCGAAACGTGGATGTATTCACCGGATTCAACAGTCTTTGTATAAACTGTTTCTCCGCCGTTCGCAACAAATTCATCGGATGCCTTGGCTGTCAGCTTAAGCTCAAGATCCTTATAATCAAGCGAAACGATCTCGCCAAGCTCAAATTTGATTTTTGACATCGAAGTCGGCTCAGTTATTTCGAAATCATAGCTGATATCAGTCCAGACATCCGGATTAATTGAAACCTCACCAAGGTTAGATGCACCCTGATATGCCTTTAATGTCAATTCATTATTGTTCTCGGCAATCTGATACTTGTTGCTCGCCATAACAACCTTAGCATGGTCATACCATCCAAGGCGGAAAGAACCCGAAAGATTATATTTGCCGGGAACGAGAGTAACATCATCAGAGCCTACAAGTGTAGTAGTAAAACCAAGCCCGGTTGTAACAGGCACAGTCTGTGCGAAATCCTTGTCGCCTACTGTTACGGTTGTTTCGGTTGTGGGAATAACAACGCGGTTAAATACCTCATCCGACTTTTTAACGGTAAGCATCTTGTCAGTCGCCTTTCTCGGTGCCCATGTTCCGTTAACTGTGAAGCTGTCTCCGGTGGGATTGTTGTCTGCGTCAAGAGGTGTGAACGAGATACCGCACGCATCGAAGGTTACAACATCCTCTGCTCCGTTGTAGTGAGAGACCAAAAGGAACTCTCTGCCTGCATCTGCGATAAATGCACGCTCAATTTTCTGCCATTCAGGT
>JAFTTS010000062.1 GCA_017466685.1 Clostridia bacterium | reverse complement strand
CATCGATTCTTTCTTAAAAAATGCACCGGTGGAAGCAAATCCGCTTTGGTTTCTTGGAAAGGCCATTCAGTTGCTTTCGGAGGCAGATGTGGTGTACTTTGCAAAAGGTTGGGAACAAGCAAGGGGATGTCGAATCGAAAATAACTGTGCACGTGCATACGGAATTAAACTTATCATTGAAGATTATACGGAGGAATAAATGCCAACTTGTAAGGATTGCTTTCATCATGAGGTGTGTGCCGACTTCAGACGAAATATTTGTGAAATAGACCAACGGCGATTTGAAGAATACAAAATAAACTCTGACGACCTTTGCGGTAATTTCAAAAGCAAGGCTTATTTTGTAGAATTGCCGTGCAAGGTGAGCGATACGGTGTATCAGATAATCGGTCATTACGATTACATAAGGGAATGCAAAGTAGTCGGTTTTCACCTCGGCGAGTTCTCTGATTTGAGAGGGCATAAAAGAAAGCCGTATCTGATTTGCCGTTCGGATTCAAGTCGCTATCTTTCACATCTTGATATAGATAAAATCGGCAAAACCGTGTTTTTCGCTCTCGATGAAGCGGAAGCGGCGTTAAAGGATGGTGGCAAAAATGCGAACGTGTAAAATCAAACCGACTGCCAGTGAGTGCTATATGTGCGGAGAAGCTGCGGACTATGTTGGCACGGTGCCGAATTGCGCTATTTGCGAGGAAAGAGCAAAACGGTACGAGCTGATAGGTGTTGAGTCGGGCTTTTTCGCAGATCACGCTTTTGTCTTGATGGACGGTGAAATCAAAAAGGTTTCACTCGGAAGAATATACGATGTAAAAGGAGCAATAAATGAAACTCAAACAGATTGAATCTATACTTAAACGGAGTAAGAACGTGCAGATATTCGAGGGCGGCGAAGGACAGTGGCTCGGTGACGGAGCGGCACTATATCCGGTCTATGGTATGCCGTATCTTACCGAAGAAAATCTTCTCACAATGTGGGATATACCCGAGGACAAGCGCTCATCTTGGTATTTCCGTAAGCTCACC
Source organism: Clostridia bacterium (assembly GCA_017466685.1). Lineage (GTDB taxonomy): Bacteria > Bacillota > Clostridia > Oscillospirales > CAG-272 > Flemingiibacterium. The sequence continues at coordinate 2,709 of JAFTTS010000062.1, read as the reverse complement.
GATATATCGGTACTTGACCTTCGTGACAACATTCCCGGAGAGCATCTTATCGAGCGTACGCTGTTCCCAATTTGTATAAAGGGTGCGACTGTGGAGCCACTAAAAACAGAAACAGGTGCGCTTTTTATAAATGTGAAGTATCTTCGTCCGTTCGATGACCTCGAAAACGGGTATGAGCTGTATGCGCGAATGGGTACGAATGGTACGCAATACATAGCTGTTAAATCGGGATATTCGATTGTCGGTATCATCATGCCGATGAAGATTGTGAACGCAGAGTTCATTGACAACCTCGAAACGCTGCTTGAATATTCACGCATGACTCGTTCAAACGAGGGATGTGCCGAAAGCACGCCCGAAGACGATGACGAAACCGATTGATTCAATCCCCGAGGGGTATATCGCTTGTTTATGGGAAGCACCGGTGCGGAGTGATTTTTATAATGCGTCTGTGCTCGGGCTTGGTGCTGACGGGCGCTTATGTCGCGAGGAAGTTCTTGCATATTATGACGTGGATTTCGGTAAGTGGGATGTTTCTCGCGGTACGGTGACGCATTGGCGTGAGTATGTTCCTGATACGGCGGACATTGAAGAATTTAAGAAACGCGAGAGGGAGGCAAGGCTATGGAGCTTGCAGACGTAAAATCTGCGATGCGTATGCGTGTGCCGGTGGCGTATGACGGTGTGCGGTATGAATACATACGGGCTTGCATTATGAGGCTCTCGGAAAAAGGCGAGTTTACATACAGTCTTGAGCTGCTTGATCGTTCGCTTTCTGCTGTCGTTGTCGCGCAGATCGGGGAGGTCGTATTATTGATGGAGGATACAAATGGCTGCTTTCGAGAGAATCAAGAACAAAAGATTTTTCTATAAAATGGGTGTGATGTGCGGGGAACTCCTTTACCATACCTATAAATTTGATGATTTTGGTAAAATGGTAGAAGAAGCCCAAAAGATAAGCGACAAATACAACGATATGCAATATTGCACATTTGTTATCCAAGCATTCAAAGACGATTCTTATGATTTTGAAAAATCCTGCTTTTTTCAAACCCGATTACCTGTGTATGACATAGAAACAAAAAAAGACAGTATTATGAAACAAATTTTGCGTAATAGTGAAAGTTGAGATGGGCGTGGAGAAATGAACGAGGAAATATTACTGGGTATATTTTCGGTGATGTTAGGCGGAATTATCGTTCCGCTGATTGTGAATTGGTTTTATTACAGATTCTTTTGGTGAACGCAAGCCACAGAAAGAGAGGTGAGTGACGTGGCTAACTTCAATTTAAACAAGGTAATACTCGGCGGCAGGTTGACCGCCAAGCCGGAGTTAAAACAGACGCCTGCCGGCGCTATGGTTACGAGCTTCACTGTTGCGGTGACTCGCAGATTTGGTGAAAAGCAGGCTGAAGGGGCGGTTAAGGCTATCGCAGATTTTATAAACGTCACAGCATGGCGGAAGAATGCCGAGCTTGTCTGTCGGTATTTTGATAAAGGCTCGTCAATATGCGTTGTCGGTTCGATTCAGACTCGTACATGGGAGGACAAGCAGGGTAACAAGCGATATGCGACCGAGGTTGTCGCGGACGAGATACATTTCGTTGACAGCAAAGGGAACAGTGTACCGATTCCCAGCGATGCAGATGCTCCGCCGGTTCGCGGTGGTTCCGGCGCAAGTGAATCCGTCTCGGCGGCATATGGCACGTCGGGCGGCAATGTTCCGCAGTTTGAAACTGTTACAGACGATGATGAATTGCCGTTTTTGAGTCATTATTAAACTAATTACTTTTATAAGGAGAATTCATTATGAAATGGACCCAAGAAAAGATGGATATATACCTCGCTATGAAAGCGGAGGGAGCATCCATTGATGAGATTGCCGAAATGCTCGGCTGCCCTCGTACGGCGATTTACAGCAAAAACAAGGAAATCAAGAAAAAAAGGGGGGGCAATTATGAACGTGCATAAAAGCGTACCTGCGCCGGAAACGATACAGTCTGGTGTTTATGAAAAGGTTAATACGATACTCGAAAAGGAACGCACGGACGAGCTCACCGAGGGTATTTCTGATTCTACGAAGCGTGAATGCGATTCTGCGTATGACCGATACAAAAACGATGCGGCTATGAACGATGCTGATAACGAATTGGCGGATTCTGGTAACGGTTATGCAGATTCCACTAACGATTCGGACGCCTTTACCGACGAAAATGCTTATCTCAAAGATAAACGAGAAAGTTTGACTCCGTCTGATGAAGCCGAAATTCAGAGGGCGGCAGAGGAAGCTCGACGTAGAGATAGACAAAAAGGAATGGTAGAGCTTACACAGCGAGGTATAGGTCTTGCTGAGATAGCAGGATTCATAGCAGACCGCATAACGATCAGCACCGGCAAAACTCGCGAATCTGTTCGACTTGAGGGTAAAGACGGATTCGGCAACTATTACCAACTCGAACTTTCGATTATTGCTTCGTCCGTTCTTGCGGATCCGCTTGCCGGAATTTAAGGTGTTCTATAGCATAGAACACTCACTCCCCATGAGAGGGTTTTGACGTAATTTTTATACTATATATAATAAGCAAGCTCGAAATATCGGAGGGTGACCTCCGAATCGGGCTTGTAATGGGTATTAATGAGTCCGTGTAATTCTTTGGGTTAGCGGATCCTCAAATAACAGATATTTGGTTTTTCTTTTTATTTATCATT
>JAFTTS010000061.1 GCA_017466685.1 Clostridia bacterium | reverse complement strand
TTATTAATGGCGATTGTAACAACCGATGACAAGCATTACTCCGATATTGCCGCGAAGATACGCGAAAAGGCTGAGACCGATACGTCGTACAAGCCATCCGAGATGACAGCAGGTGTTGAGGCGGTTCATGCTAAAGGATATGACAACGGGCATACGGAGGGTTATTCGGAAGGACATTTAATTGGCACTGAGGAAGGGTACGAAAGCGGTCATGCAAACGGATACAGCGCCGGTTATGCAGAGGGTGCACAGACGGAATATGACCGTTTTTGGAACGAGTTTCAGGATTATGGAGAGCGTACCGATTACACATATGCGTTCAGATACTGGGGTGGTGACTATATCCGTCCTAAATACAAGGTACAGAATATAACAGGTCAGGCGGCTGTCATGTTTCAGCACGCAAAAGTTAAGAAGCTCGAGGCGGCACATTTTGACCTGACCGGTGCCGACAAGCTGACAGATACGGTGTACGGTATGTTCAACGGATGCCGTCAGCTTGAGGAGATCGAGGACTTGAATATTCCTGCGACAAATTATACCGGAACGTGGTTTAACTGTGTAAGTCTCAAAAAAATCGCTGTGGTACGCTGTATGGCAGGTAAGGCGTTCAGCTCGGCGTTCGGTAACTGTGAAGCTCTTGAGGATGTTACGTTCACGGGTGTGATGTCAACGAACGGTCTCAATCTTCAGTATTCGACGAAGCTTAACCGTGCAAGCATCGAGAGCGTTATAAATGTGCTGTCAACCTCGACAAGCGGACGTACTGTGACATTATCGAAAACGGCAGTAAACAATGCGTTTGAAGATTCTGAATGGGAAGCACTGATTGCAACTCGTTCCAATTGGACGATATCACTTATTTAGGAGGTACGTATGAGAAGAACAATTACGGCATCCGAAGGTCACGTTTTGACTGACGGTACAGTGTACGGTGTGACGATTCATCTTGCTGACGGTATGGATGAGTCCGCGTTTCATGAGATCACACGTGAGGAATATGACGCTATTGTGGCGGAGAGTTCCTTTGACGAGCTTCCACCGTATGAAGATGTTGCCGAGGATGAGGCGACCACTGATGACTTTATTGTGGCTCTCGGCGAAATGGGAGTGAAGCTATGAGAAGAATAAAAAAAGAACAGCTCACATTAGCGGTGGATACCGCAAAAGGCGAAGCTCGTGAGGCATTGCAGGCGGTTTACGATGAGCACAACCACGGTCAGAAAAAGAAGCTTGTCAAAAATGAGAGGGTTAAGGCTATATTTGATCGTTTCGGTGTCGAGTATGAGGAGGAGTAAATGAATGGAACGTGAATTTGAACACAGACTCACGGAAGTCGAGGCACGTTCGAAATCGAATGTACACCGCCTTGACGAAATAGAACGGCGTGTTGGCGTGCTTGAATCGCAAAGTGCCACGGTTGCGGTACTTGCAGAACGTATGAAGAACGTCGAAACCAACGTTGAGGAGATCAAGGGGGACGTCAAGAGTATAAAGGGCAAGCCCGGTAAACGGTGGGAGAGTCTTGTGAGTCAGATTATCACACTGCTTGTCGCGGCTATTGCCGGATTTATTCTTGCAAAGCTCGGGTTATAGAAAGGAAGGCAAATATGAAAGGAATAGATGTATCAACGCTGCAGGGGACAATCGACTGGGCAAAGGTCGCGGTATCGGGCGTTAAATTCGCGATGATCAAAGCGACACAGGGACGTGGAGAGGGTATTGCAACACGTCATCTTAAGAGATTTACGGACGGAAAGTTCAAGAAAAACATTATCGGTGCTCACAATGCCGGAATAGCTTGCGGCGTATATCACTATATGACAGCGCAGACTGTCGCGCAGGCACGTGAGGAAGCTTTATACTTCTGCTCGATCATTACGCCGTACCGTGAGTATATATCGCTGTGGGCAGCGGTTGACGTTGAAAGCTCCATGTATCTTGCGAAGCTTGGCAGATATGAGCTTGCGAAGGTTGTTCGTGAGTTTATGGATACGGTTGAAGCGAACGGTTACAAGCCTATGCTTTACACCAATCCGAACTACATTACATACAGGTTCCCGGCAGGCGCGTTTGACCGTGATGAGATATGGCTTGCACACTATGACGTAAAAAAGCCGATGCAGGTGCCGAACACAGAGATATGGCAGTACGGTGTCGGTAAGGTTGAAGGAATCAAGGGCGACTGCGATCTTGATGAGGGATATTTCAATGAGGCTTTGTGTGCCATTGCGAAGTTTGCCGCGCTTGGTATAATCAATACGCCTGAGTATTGGTACAAGCACTATACTGATGTGCAGTATCTTGATCTGCTTCTTGTTCGTTCAGCTAACTGTATAAAGAAGGTTGGTGCTCCGTGTGCAACACTTGATGAGGCACTTGCGAAGCTTGTTAAGCGTGGTATCATAAACACGCCCGAATATTGGCAGAAAAATGCCGGTCGGGTGCAGTATTGCCGGAGTTAATATGTAAGCTCGGTGGATGTGTATGAAGATTATTCTCGAATCCCTCAAAAGGACGTTTACCCATGTTTGGGTGTCGCGACTACTTTGGTTTAGCTGTATATGGATATCTCTCTCGTATGTTCTTGCTTTTCTTGGCAAGGAACAAATTGCGGAGAGTTTATCTGAAACGGTAGCGACAGTTATTGTTGCAACGGTACTCGGATATCTTTGCAAATCGTTCTTTGAAACGAGGGAAGAAGAAAACTTGAAATATAAACGCGAGCAACAGAAAAACACCGAGAACGGGAGAGGAGAGTGAATCATGCCGAGTATGCTCATGCTTGCGGACACGCAATTTCCGCGTTTTACCGAGACAGAGGGCAGTGACGAGAAGTTTGACAAGGTATACAACTATCTGTATATGCTTCTTGAACAGCTTCGGTATACGCTCTCGAATCTCGGTAGCGAGAATTTTAACACGTCTGATCTCGGTGAGATTGGTGAGGTTATTACTGCACCGTTAAGTGATGAGCTGCAGGTGTTCAGACGTGCGCTCGTTGGTGAGGACGGTGATATGAGCCAGATATCGCAGACGGGTTCCTCGCTCATATCACGTATTGCAAGTGCCGAGGGCAGCATATCGACGCTTATGCAGACAAGTGTTTCGCTTACGTCGCGTATTGAAGATGCGGAAGGCGCGATAACTGAAATAAAGCAGACGGGTTATAGCATAAGTTTGAGCGTTGACGATGAAGATACTCCATCGTATATACAGCTTCTCTCCGGTAAGACCGTGGTGAGTTCGTTGTCAATTGAGATGCTGGGTGTTGTTACTTTCTCTGATCTTGCCGGTGATGGAACAACCACGATCAACGGTGCAAATATCACCACAGGAACGATAAGTGCGGTCGGTATTTCTGCGTGTGATATCGTAGGCGGTACGATTGTTGGCGGTGAGATACTCAGTAGCGATATATATGGCTCGAATATTACGCTGTATCATGCCAGCGAAGATTATGGTAGCAGTTCAATTGATTTTTACAACAAAACCACAAAAATAGGTTCGCTAAATATGTATACAGAAGGCACACAGGGATCGACAGTTGGAATAACGCTCGAGTCGGACACTGCGCTTAAGCTATATTCTTTCGGTAATATGTCAATTCAGTCGGAGAACGGCACGGTTTATCTCTACAATGTACAAATAACCGAATGGAACGGAACGGGCGCATGGACGTTTCGATCAGACGGCATATATCACGGCAGTACAAAAGTTGTTTCAGTTTGATGAACGAAAGGAGTATTAAAATGAATCTTTTACAGTATGTTGCGGCTTATACGTCGCTGATGATTCTTATGAAAAAGGAGTTTCCGTATACCCAGGCGTATGAGCTTGTCAAGTTAAAGCGCAGGCTCTCGCCAAAGGTGGAATATTACGCTGCAGAGGAAGCGGCTCTCGTCAAGCGTTTTGCGAAGTGTGACGAGCGTGGTGAGCCTATCATCAACGGTACACGCTTTGACTGCAAGGGTGATACTCCCGAGGAGGTTGCGGTTAACACCCGTGAATTTGAGTGCCTTCGCCGTGAGCTCGGTTCGGTGGTGGATGATGCGGAGATCGAGAGGGTTAAGGTGACGCTCTCTGATGATATCATGGTATCACCCGAGGTTATCGAAGCTCTTGAGGCGTTTATTGATTTCGAGGTGACCTGATGAGTGTGAGATATGATCTTCCGAAATATTCGGACGGGTACAGGAAGCGGACGATTGACAGCTTCGGAGGTTACGATCACCGAGAGGGTACAGAGGACGGTTCGATATGGCACATGGAGAACATGAGCGGTGACTGTTATCCGCTTGCCGCTCCTCGTGTTCCCCGTGTTATATCCCGAACGCTTACAAAGCCGAACGGTATTGCCGGGTATGACGGTCTTTACTGGGTGGATGGTACCGGGTTTTACGACAAGGGTGAGTTCAAGGGGACGGTTTCGGACAGTTTTAAGCGATTTGTTTTTCTTGGACGGTATCTTGTTATTCTGCCCGACAAGTGTTATTACAACACCGAGACGGGTGAGTTCGGTTCTCTTGAGGCATCCTGGAGCGGTACAGCATCGTTTTCGGACGGTACATACATGGGAGAGGATGCAGAAGGATGTCGTATCGTTACAAGCGGCACGGTGTTCCCGTTCAAGGTTGGCGATGCTGTGACGATTGAGGGTGCAACGGTTGCCGACAACAACAAGACGATTATCATTCGTGAGATATCGGATGACAAGAAGTCGCTCGGTTTTTATGAGCATTCGTTCACTGTGGCAAATTCCCAAACGCTTACGATTTCGCGCACAGTTCCCGACATGGATTTTATCTGCCAGAATGAGAACCGTTTATGGGGATGTAAGGGCGACACGATATACGCTTCGAAGCTTGGTGACGCTTTCAACTGGAATGTGTTTGACGGTCTTGCGACGGATTCGTATGCGCTTGACGTTGGTTCGGCAGGTGATTTTACGGGATGTATTGCGTATGGCGGTTATGCGATTTTCTTTAAGGAAGATCAGGTATACAAGGTTTACGGTGACAAGCCGACGAACTTCAAGGCTATGGCTTCCGCTTCGCTCGGTGTTATGCGTGGTTCGGCAGATTCGCTTGCCATTGCCGGTGAGACGTTATACTATCTCTCACGCTGTGGTGTTATGGCGTACACGGGTGGTATTCCGGTGGCTATATCCTCGGTGTTTGGTGACGTTTCTTACTGTGATGCTGTCGGCGGCTCGGACGGGCTTAAATATTACATATCGATGCGTGATTCGGTGAGCGGTGAATACAGTTTATTCTGTTATGATACACGTATCAGGCGTTGGTACCGTGAGGACGACACAAGGGCGGTCGGGTTCTGTTACTATGACGGACTTCGCCTTCTCGGCTCGGATGGCGTGATGTACCGCATCGGTGCGTGGCGTGACCATGAGGATGGACAGGTGAGCGAGGATGTGTTCAAGTCAGTGATCGAGTTTGGTGATATTACCGACGGGACTATGGATCGCAAGCACTTATGCAAGATACAGTTGCGTCTTGATCTTGATGTTGGTGCTAAAGTTTTGGTTTACATGAGCTTTAACGGCGGAAGGTATTCGCTTGTTAAGGAAATACGCTCTGACAGAAAGAACAGTTACTATTTGCCGCTGTCGCTTCACAGATATGATCACTGCCGCATAAAGCTCGAGGGCTTCGGTGACTGGAAGTTATGTTCACTCGCAAGAGAGTTTTCACCCGGAAGCGAACTTTAAAAAAGAAAGGAAATGAAAAGAAATGTCGATACAGTATACGTTTGATGATGTGAAAAAGGCGGTTGAGGATAACAATCTATATATGTCCGATGCCGATATGAAGCTGGCACAGCAGAATCCGAGTGTTGGTATGGGAATTGTCAGCTCGAAGCTCGGTTATCTTTCGGCAAAGACCGATACGGAGAGAGCAAAATACAATGCGCAGGCTGAAAGTTACCGCAGTTCAGCCGGAAGTTATGTTGGCGGCTCTGACGGAAGCCAGTATTTACCGTTTTTACAAACTCCCGATTCGTTTTCGTATGATGAAGCTCCGACATACAACAGTCAGTGGGCTGATACCAACAAGCAGACGTATGAACAGATAAAGGATTACGCTCCGTTTGAGTATGACGTCGAAAAGCCGGTGTATACCGATTCCTATGCAGGTACCGCCGACGAGCTTCTTGATACTATTGTAAATCACGGTGATTTCTCTTACGATCACAACACGGATCCCAATTATAAGGCATATGCAAAGCAGTACCGCAGAGAGGGTGAGAGAGCGACTGCGGACACGCTTGCCAAGGCAGCGGCAAACACGGGCGGTATCGCTTCCACCGCGGCGGTTACGGCGGCACAGCAGGCAGGCAACTATTATGGTGCACAGTTAGCGGATAAGCTCCCACAGCTTTATGATGCGGCGTACAACCGTTGGCTTGATGAGTTCACGCTCAAGCAGAATAAGTTAGCAGCGGTGCAGGGTGAGAGAGCCAATGAGAGGGACAAGTATCTTTCCGATGTTGCGCAGTGGGAGAGCGACCGTGATTTTGCCGCACAGCAGCACAACGATCAGTATGACAAGCTCGTCAATGCGCTCGGTTACGGTATGGCGATGGAACAGACCGATTATGACAGGTATCGTGATACGGTGGATCAGCACAACGCAAAGCAGCAGTTTATGTATGACCAGTTACTTGACACGATCGGTTACAAGCAACAGGAAGATGCGGCAAGGCTTGACAAAGCTATTAATGCGTTCAATACGGTCGGTGATACGAGTCTGCTTGAAGCTGAGGGTATTAATCCGGCGTGGTACTTGGAGCAGGTTGAAACGCAGAAGCAACGAGAGGAGCAGGAGGTGTTACTCGCACAGATGCAGGCAAATGCTGATATCAATTACACCAATGCACAGATAGCAGCTCTCCAATACGATACCGAAATTGCGGCACTCGATTATGATGTGATCGGAACGGAGCGACTGTTATCGAGAGACGAATGGGAGCGTGCAAAAGCTGTAGGCAACCCGAGTGCGGTTATCGCAGGATGCAACACATACGAAGAATACGTGGCACTTTTCAACGGCTGATAACAGGAGGAGAACATGGGACAGAACACGGTACAGCAGGAGCGACTTGCCCGGTTTAAGGCAAACGCCGAGAGCAAGGGCGTTCAGACCTCTTTTAAAACAAAAAACATGAGTGATGAAGCTAAGGTTCGTCTCGGACGTTTTCAGGCGAGAGTCGGTGGAATTACCACGAAAGAGATACTCGGACAAACGCAGTCGTCGCAGGTGCAGGATGAGCAGGTACAATCGCAGACACCGGAGCAATCGCAGACACCGACGCAATCGCAGGCGTCAACACAGGCACAGCAGGAGCGACTTGCTCGTTTTAATGCAAATGCCGAGAGCAAGGGCATTCAGGTACAGACGCAGACACAGACTCCTGCGCATCTGATTTACAGGCCGCATGACAACATTAATCCGCTCAAGACTTATAATCCTTCCTTAAGTCAGGCTCGAACTCTGATTACTCCTGAGCATTCGTATGCTGACAGAATAGAGATCGAGAAGGCTGTTGAGGATTATAATGAGGATCACAACCATTGGGCAGGTATGGTTAACGAAGCGGTTATGGAGGTCATGGAAGATTCCGACGCGACAGCACAGGATTATGGTGCACGAAAGCTCGCTGAACAGACGGAATGGGGACGCAGGCTCTTTATGCTTCCGTCTGTTATCGAGACTCCATATGAAATGGCGCAGAACGGTGCAGAGTGGAGAAGACAAAAGCAGAGAGAAGAATACGAATATTATAAGGGCCGTCTCGAAGCATTTAAAAAGGACCTCGAGGTACAGCGAGACGAACTTAGCTATTTTGGTGAAGTGTTTGACCTTGTCTTCCAAGGCGAGAACTTATACAGCTTTTCAAATTCAGGACATTGGATAACTGGTAATAGCAGATACGATGCAATCAGATATTTGGAAGGAAAGGTTAAGGACTACCAAGAAAAAGTAGATAATCTTCGTTATATAGAAGCTTATGACATGATGGATGAAGCTCGTGCCGATCCTGAATTTGAAAAATATGCGGAAATTGGTTCAAAGGCAGAGAATCCGCGATTAGAGGAAAAAAGGTATACAACGGTTAATAACACTGGATATTTCTTTGATCCAGAAACAGGTGAGTTTCCGGATCAGCATTTATGGAACCATTTAACAGATGAAGAAAAAAAGGTACATGATTATTTCCTTGGAAAATACGCAACAGAAGGAGAACCGGCAAAAGCATTAAAAACAGTAAACGCCTTTCTTGATGCAATGGAACCGACTGTAATTGCGCGAATGGACGGCGCCGAGACGGATTTTGTAACAAACATTGCGAATAAAGCCCCCGCGACGGCTTCAATTATCTCTATTGCGACAAGCTTGGGTTCTGCCGGAGAATATGTGGCGGACTTGCCGGATTATTTTCGTTCAGGTAGAATGGATACCAACGAAGTGGCACAACTGAGAAATACAATACGAGGTACGGTTTCTCAAAAAGCGCATTGGGAAATTGCCGGATGGGATGCAGGTGCGTTTTTGTACAACGCAGCAATGTCGGGTGCAGATTCACTGACGGCTTCTTTGGTTCCAGGCGGCAGTGTGATATTGGGACTTTCGGCGGCGGCGCAAGGAACAAATGACGCACTCGCCAGAGGAATGTCTGACGACAAGGCGTTTTGGAACGGTATTGTATCAGGTACACTTGAAGGTGTTTTTGAATCTGTGTCTATAGGTAATTTAAAGACCTTAAAGACGGTAGACGCTAAAACGGTAAAAGATGTTAGCAAGAACATCGCAAAGAGTATGCTTGTCAATGCATCTGAGGAGACGTGCACTGAGATTGCTAACATTGTGTATGATACGCTTGTCAACGGGGAATTTGCAGAATACACGCTTGAGGAACTGAAAAATCTTGACAGCGACGCTTGGGTTGGTGTAATCACGAGAATTGCATCGGCGGCCGGAAGTGGTGCGCTGATGGGATTCGGTTTTTCCGGAGGAAGTGCGATAATAAATGCTGGAACATCGCGTAGTCCGTCAACGAAACCCAAATATGATTTTGGTGTTACGCAAAATGATATTGACTCGTATGTTGCCAAATCAGCAACAAAGGAAAACACGGAGGACCATAAAAAATACGCCTATGTTTCCGACAGGCTTGTTACGGATGTAGGCGGAGAAATTGATATTAACGGTTATGTCCATGTTCTTCGGGATAATGACATACGGCATATTATTAATTCGCACGGCGAAAAGACAAATGAGAAGTATCCGGTTACACTTCAGGATATAGCGCAAATACCTAATATAATAGAAAATTATGATAAGGTATACACGAAGACCAACGCTAACGGAAAGCCGGGTATTGTATATGTAAAAGTTGGTGCTGACGATGTGGTTTACTATGTTGAAGCTGTAACAACGGAATATCACGGCGAAAAAATGCTTGTTAACAAGCAAATGATAAAGACAGGCATTGATACAATACCAAATTTACATGGGTTAGAAGCCGCGATAAATAAAAAAGAGAGCAGTTCTCAATATCTCGCTGATTTACAAGAAATCCGCAAGGCGTACGTCCAAGACGTTAAAGAAAACCACTCTGATAATAGTATACCACAAAACGGTGGAGCTGTCAATATACAAAAAGACGGAGGACATTACGCAGGAGCTTATGCATCGTCAAGCGATACCAATAGCGGCACGTCCGAAACGAGCCCTGCTTCTTCATCTTCCGGCACTGCTGTTACACCGCAAAACGGCGAAACTGTCAATGATGTAAAATCTGACAACGACTATTTACTTGATGAGTTGCCGATTCCCGAGGGTTATGACGATGTTCAGAGCTTTGATAATGCTATGCCGTACAGCGATTTGGATGGAAGCTTGTTGAACGACGGTTCGTATGATTCGCCGTACAGCAGTTTTGACGGTGAAAGTTTCTTTGATGACGGTATGAACAGCGGAAGTTCGCTCAGTGATGCTGAATATGAAGCACAGTGGGATGATATTATGGCTGAGTTCGATAAGCAGTTGAGCGATCCGAAAGCGGTAAAACGAGCGCAGAAAGCAGCAGCAAAGGCAGATCAAGCAGCCGCAAAAGCAAATAAAGGCGACGCGGAGACCACACAGCCTAAAGTCAGAGCGAAGACGATATTTGAGCGTAAGGGTATGCTTCCTACGGCAGCTGAACAATCTGCACAGACAAAAGCGGAAGCTGCGAAAAACGAGACAGCGAGAACGGGTTATCTTGCAGGTGCGACCAAGGAACAGATATATATTGCCGAGCAGTTATCGAAGTACACCAGTAAAGAGATTATTTTCGTTTCCGACAACTATGTTGCAAACGGTGAGTTTGACGGAAAGAACACTATTCTCGTAAATCCGAAGCGCGGAAATGTCGTTTCGCAGGTTATCGCTCATGAGCTTACTCATGCTGTTGAGGGTACAAAGGAATATGCGCAGCTTGTTGACGGCATCAAGGGCTTTCTTGAGACGTATTCTGCGAAAGGTGTCATTGCAGACTGGGATACGTTCCGTGATGAGGTTTATGCGGAGTATGAGCACAAGTACAAAGAGCTTACGGGTGAAGATTTTGACGATGCCAAGGCTGACCGTGAGGTTGTTGCACGAGTGATGGAGACGTTATTCGGTGAGGGTGACACAATGACTGAGCGTCAGATCGATCTCGTGGAGTTCGTCAAGCACAATCGTAATGCTTTCACTCGTATGTGGTACCGCCTTTCGCAGATGGCGAAGCGTATGCGTGAGGATATTGCCGACTTTTTGAAGCGTGGTGTTTTCAAAGACAGGTACGATGCGACTTACCGTGAACATCAGCTCATGCTTCGTGAGATCGAGCGGATTCGTGACCGATTCGGTCGTGCGCTCGTTCAGGCGAAAGGTAAGGACGGCACGGGCGAGAGGGCGATGATGTTTGCAGATGAAGGTTCAGGAAGGGCAAAAACTTCGATAGTTCCCAATATGGACGAATCGAAAAGAGCGGAAATTATAAGAAAAACCAAACTTGATGTTGTGTCTTTTACAGATGAGAGTGCGGAACTTTCGAGGGATGAGGTATTAAAATTAAAGAACACTTACAAGAGCGAAGCAGGTAAAGTCTTGAGGACTTTGGGCGAAAAATTCGGTATATTTGATGTTGATTACACCAATGAAAACATCGAACTTGAGTTCGGATTTGATTATTCAAAACGTTCGCTTGCAGAAAGTGTTCACAAGCAAAACGAGCGAGCGAATAGATACAAAAATGAAGGTAAGAGCGTCAACTTTTACGATTTTGCAAAAATGATGTATGTATTTCGCGATGTAGTCGAAAACGCACAGCCGATAGAAGCTCATACGGATAAATATATAGGTACCAAAAGAGAAAGCCAAGATTTAAAACAAGTGTATGTGCTCATGAGTGCGTTCAGAGATGGGACGCAAATTATACCCGTGGAATTTTCTATAAAAGAATTCAATAAAGGCAAAAATAAACTTTATGTATCTGTGACGCTCAAAAAAATAGAAGCTGACCTCATGGAGATAATCTCGGATCCAAACAATCCGACAAATATCTCTAAGTCAACCTCTACATATAGTTTATCACAAATTATTGAAAATGTCAACCCTTTGGACGAGGATCTTTTGCGATATATCCCAGATGAATTGTTGTCATCTGAACAACTTGCCGGAAAAAGAAATTCGCAACTGAGAGATAATGAACGACTCGCGGATATGAGATACGAGAAGGCGGCAGAAAGCGATTATGATCGGGCGATAGAAATGCTTCGAGAAAAACGTATGAGTACTGGTTACAGCGGGAAAGACAAGGTGGATGATATTACTTACGATGATGACGGCACCTTGATACCGCTTTCTAAAAGATACGATAAATCTAAATCTGACCCCCGTTTTTCCTTTGGCAACGCCGACACCGTGGCGCGAAATGAGGCAGAGGCGCGGAATCGCGAGGAAGCACTTTCGATGTACAGGCGTATGCGTGATGAACAGAGACGGCAGGAGCCTAATGCGCTTACCGCAGAGGATATATACAATCAGACGGGATGGTACTATGATGAGTTCGGTAATTTTGTTGTCGATCACGATGCTCCGGTGTATGCCAAGGATATGACCGACAATGAGAAGGCTCGTTCCTATGTTGAGTATGCACACAAGTATGCTGATTTTGCCGAGGCCGAAAGTGCTCAGGTGCGTTCTGAAAATATTGCACTTCGTGAGGATGTTGCAAAATGGCAGGCACGTGCAGAGGCGGCAGAAAAGGCGGCTCGCATCATCGAGAGGGATGCAGCGGCTCGTATTGCGTCTGACCGTCAGCTCTCGCCCGACTATATGCCGAGCAAAAAGCAGGTCAAGGGTATCATTACCGAGCTTGGTGATATGCTTGGCGGTGGTTTCTCGGCGAAGCAGATTAACGATTTCACAACACGGCTTCTTGATATTTACGACAGTATCGGTATGAATGTTCGTGACGCTTCCGAGCTGACGAAGTATTCAAAGGAGATATCCGACCTTATTTCCGATATGCAGGATGTAAGGCTTGAAAATACCGACAACGCATATATTGCAGAGAGGCTTCGAACTGAACTGAAAACGCCGCTATATTTATCGCAAAAGGCGAGAGGCGATATTTCGGGCGGTTACGGTTCGACGGCTCGCAAGTACCGCGGCAAGGTCAATCTTACCACAAAGGAAAAGGGTACACCTGTTGACGTTCGTTACATGGAGCTGTCAACGCTATATCCCGACTGGTTCTCGCCGGAGATTGTAAATGAATCGGAGCAGCTTGCGCGTATACTTGAGGTGTCCGATCAGGTAAACAACAAGGACTTCACGTCGCGTGAAAGATATGCGGATGTTGGTGCGGATGCTGATGCGATACGTACGAGTGATTTTGGTAAGGCTATGCTTCGTATTCTTGATGGATACAACGAGGTTGAGAGCGTGCCGAGGACTCTTGCTGACGGACTTATGCGACAGATTGAGTTTCAGAGCCGTGAGCATCAGCGTGAGCTTGCAAGGACAACCGAGGAGGTACGTGAGAAGCTTGAAGCGGAACAGAAGCAACGTGAGGAAGCTCTTATGCGTGAGGCTGAGGAAGCATACTTGCAGGAGCTTCGTGCCAAGGCTCAGAGAAAGCATGACCGTGGCGGTGACATCAAGGATGCGGCTATAAAGGCTGCGCGTGATGACGGTTCTTTCACTGCGAAGATGACGGAGGTTTATGAACGTTTTTCGTCACTCGAGGATGAGATCGCGCGTATCGAGGCTGAATGCAAGCGTCACGAGCGCGTTGACACCGAGATTTTACGGGACAAGTCGGAAAAACAGTACATAAAGGATCTGCGTGAGCGTCGTGATGCTCTTATCGAAAAGAAATCGAATCTTGAGGCGTATATCAACAAGGTCAATGCACGCGTTAAAGACATCAGATTCAAGGCGATGTGTGACATGATCGCAAAGGACAGATATTTCGCCGATTGGAAGAACAAGGCGGCGCCGCTGCTTTATTCGATTGAGACAATGCGGCGTAATGTTCAGGCTATTGCACCGAAAAATCGTGATTCCGCACTTGCGAAGTATATCATTGAGGAGCTGCTTGATCCTATTACATCTGCCACATACATGACGACTGTTGTGAGAAACGAGGTCCGTGACCGCGTAAAGGCTCTCGGACTTTCGAGGAAAGTGAAAAAGGGTGATTTTCTCTCTGAATCGCAGTTCGTTCAGGCATACGGTGAGGCTGTGGACAACATCAAGGCTCTTGAAAGCGGAGAGGGTTCTTTTATCTACAACAAACGCGGTGAGCCGATGCGAGAGGGTATGACGGCGCAGGAATGGAGAGGTTATCTCAACCGTATTGTTGCGGAGAATCCCGGTATCACCAAGGACAAGGTGAGATTTGAGCACATGAAAGAGGCTGTGAAGGTCTTCAAGGAGATATATGACGAGCTGTTTACTGTTGTGAATGCGGCGAGAGTTCGTAACGGTTACGCTCCTGTGCCTTATCATCGCGGATATTTTCCACACTACAACAACGACACAAAGCAGGATGGAGTATTTTCCTTGATGCTTCAGGGATTCGGTTTTCGTCAGCAGGAGATTTCCGAGATGCTTCCGACTTCGATCAACGGTATGACGGCGACGTTCCGCCCGGGTATTCGTTATATGAGCAATGCAAATCAGCGTTCTATGGCAGGACTTGCAGGTGAGCGTCAGGTAACAGGTGCTGTTGAAGGTCTTGACCGCTATATTGAGGTTGCGACGGATGTTGCGTTTCAGACTGACAACATACAGAATCTCCGCGCGCTTGCAAACGCTATAAGATACACGACTACAAGTGACGAGACGAAGGCGCGTATCGAGAAGATCAGAAATGATGACAGCTTGACGACAGAGCAGAAACAGGAAGATATAAACAATCTCTTTGCTTCAAAGACTGACAAGACAAAATATGCGCTGAACAACTTTGTTGTTGATCTTGAAGAATACACAAATCTGCTTGCCGGAAAGCAGTCGAGCAAGGATCGTGGATTTGAACGTACTTTCGGGCGTTCGTTCTACACGATGATGAGACGTCTCACGGGACGGGTTGCTTCAAATGCGATAGTCGGTAATATTGGTTCGGCACTTACCAACTTTATTCCGCTTATGGATGGCGGTGCTGTAATGCATTATCATATGCTCGGTGCGATGTGGGATATGTTCAAGGGACACATAAGTGATGACGGTTTTATTTCTACGTCGCAGTTTCTCACCAACAGACGCGGTTCACAGCGACTTGTCCGTTCGGGTATGGATGTTGCGTCCGATGTCGGCAGCTCGGCGATGAATTTTGTTGACAATTTCACGTCGGAGCTTCTCATGCGTGCACGTGTAAGGCAGAATATGTCAAAGCACCGTGGAGGTATGAGTTACAATGCCGCCATGAAAGAGGCTGACACGTTCATTGCCGGTATGATGGGTGACCGCAGCAAGGGGGCTATGCCGACGATATTCGGTGCTATGAATCCGCTGGTGAAGTCGTTTACGATGTATCAGGTTGAGGTCAAGAATCAGTTCGGGTTTATGTTTCGGGACATGAGGCTTGATAGCGGCGCGGGTAAATGGTTGGTTAAGCTGATGGCGATGGCTATACTGCACAGGCTTTTTAACGATCTTTATGAGAAGCTTGTCGGACGCAGACCTGCGCTTGATCCGCTTGAGATGCTCAATGATCTTGGTGGTGATCTGACGGGATACAAGTTAGCTTCGATTGACGATATACTTGCCGGTGACCTGTTTGAAGAAACCGAGAAAAAGAATCCCGTTGGTGCCGGCTTCGATCTTATTACCAATATTGGAAAGGAAACGCCGTTTATCGGTGGTATCATGTTCGACGGTGGACGAATACCTACGGCATCGATGCTTCCTGATATGTCGGCACTTCGAAAGGCATTTGAGGGAATGGTTGAGGGTGATGACAAGCGAGAGATTGCAGAAAATCTTTACAAGGGTATTTCTCCCGTTATTTATTACGGTGGAGTTCCGATTGCCGGTGGACAGCTTAAGAAAGGTGTTGAAGGTGCTAATGCTTTCATTAAAGGCGGCTCTTACACATACGATAAAGAGGGCAATCGTCAGCTGCAGTATCCGATATTTACGGATGAAGGTGCTAACACGGTTGGTGAAGCTGTGAGGACGCTTGTATTCGGAAAATCTTCAACGGAAACCGGACATGAATGGGTTGAGAACGGCTTCGGTTACCTTTCGGTTGATCAGACGGCAGCTTATGAGGAGATGGTCAAAGCCGGAGAGGGACAGCGTGAGTCTTGGGAACTGGTGCAGGAGCTTCGCGCGACGAATCCCGAGACGGACAAGTCGTTGGCGCGGCTTGATGTGCTGATGCAGTCGGATGTTATTGATGAAGCTAAGGCGATAGCGTTTTGCGAGTTTGTTTCGACCTCCGAGAAGTGGCCTGCGAAGGTTGAACAACTTATGAAAGCAGGTGTCGGTTTTGACGAGTTCCTTGAGATGTACCGTCTCGATCTGACATTGACCGGTGATGAGAAGGACGATAAAGCCATGACGGCGATTGAAAACATGGATATCAGTGATGAGGCTAAGGCTACAGCGTTTTGCGAGTTTGTTGAGACAGGCGAAACCTGGCACGGCAAGGTTGACACGCTTATTGCGGCCGGTGTTGATTTTGATGCATTCCTTACGATTCACCGTATTCATTCTACTACAAGCGGTTACGACAAGAAGCCGGCGGTTGTTGCGGCGATTGACAAGTTAGAGATGACCGGTGCACAAAAGGATGCGATCTATCTGTGCTATTACAAGGAATCTACGCTCGACGATACGCCGTGGTACGTAGGTGATTGATGTGATGCTTTTACAGAGAGGAGGTGACTCGGATGAAAATTGATTGGAAACGCAAGCTTACATCGCGTAAGTTTTGGGCGGCTGTGGTTGGGTTTGTTACCGCATTGATGATCGGCTTCGGTTATGCTGAATCTACAGCGGCAGAGGTGACGTCTATCATCATGGCAGGTGCGACGCTGATCGCGTACATCATCGGAGAGGGCATTGTTGATGCAAGCTCGCCGAGCGAAAAGGATGAGGAGAAATAAAAAATACGCCGCTTGGATTCGTTCGGGCGGCGTTCTCTTATGTGTCGTGACAGATTCGTGACAGATTTGATTTTGAAAACGTGTTTTTGAATGTGTTTTATTAATGTGAGCGTTAGGATTGTAACACCGAAAAATGCTGTCAGAACAAAGAAAAATCCGCTTTGCCTTATGACAAGCGGATCTTTTTGATGGAGCTGGAAATGGGATTTGAACCCACGGCCTATTGATTACGAATCAATTGCGCTACCACTGCGCCATTCCAGCTTATTTTAATTTTACTGTTGCAATTGCGGCAAAAATATGATACAATATAGACAACACTAATATTATACCCGATTTGACTGCATTTGTCAATAGCCGTATGCGAAAAAAATAAACTTTTTAACGGTAGTCGGGATCCCGGAGAATATATGAGACTTACAGATTTATCAACCATCCGTGAGATTATGTCGCGGCACGGTGTTTCATTTCAGAAGAAATTCGGACAAAACTTCCTTATAAATCCGCAAGTACCCACGAAGATCGCGGATGCCGCTTGTGTACGTCCCGATGATATGCCGCTTGGTATACTTGAGATCGGTCCCGGCATCGGTACGCTTACCCGTGAGCTTGCAGAGCGTGCAGATAAGGTTATTGCGCTTGAAATCGACACCGCACTGATACCGATACTTGACGAAACACTTGCCGACTTCCCGAACACATCTGTCATCAATCAGGACGTGATGAAAACCGATCTTACAACACTTATCGAAAACGAGTTTCTCTCGCAGGGTATGCGTGTATCGGTCGCGGCGAATCTGCCGTATTACATCACAACGCCGATACTTATGAAGCTTGTTGAATCGCGTCTTCCTTTTGAAACGATCACCGTTATGATACAGAAAGAGGTCGCACAGCGTCTGACCGCACCTGCAGGTGACAGCGAGTACGGCGCGATCACGGCAGCGCTTGCATACTACGGCAAAACCGAACGGCTCTTCACAGTGCCTGCCGGATGCTTTTTGCCGGCTCCCAAGGTGGATTCTGCGGTTATTCGCATAACGCTCCATAAAGAGCCGCCGGTTAAGGTGATTGATGAAGCGATGCTGTTTAAAACGATACGTGGCGCATTTGCGCAGAGAAGAAAGACACTCGCAAATTCACTTTCCACCGAGTTTTCGCATCTCGGACGAGAGGGAATTGCTGCGGCGATTGCTGCATCGGGACTTGACGCTTCGATACGCGGCGAGCGTTTGACGCTTGAGGATTTCGCTCGGCTCGCGGATGAGCTTTATAGGCTTGGTAAATAAGTGATTTTATATGAATAAAAGGGTGAATCTTCGGACTCACCCTTTTTTGCTTTTATTAAGATGCACTTTTAATAGTAGGCTGCAGCAGTTTAGTTGAGTATGATTAGATTGTTTACATATTAAAAGCTATAGCAGATTTTTTATTTTTGATTTTAATAATCAGCATCCAAACAGAATTTGCGAGAAGTGCAACAGCGGCAACGATGAAGATGTAGTATGCAATTCCCCAATCATAATTACTGCTTGGAATAATTCCTCTATCTGTATAGTCCCAATTCTGAATATAGAAAGTAAGGAACGCAAGTATGTCAAAAATAATAATTGCAATCGGCTTTTTTAAAATCGAGAAAAGTAACGCTATAGCACTGAAAATCGCGATTAAAACGACCAAAACAACATACATCACACCTGCGGATGAATTTCCGAACATTTTCTGACTCATGGTGCTGTAAATTTTTGCATAGTCTGTCATGGAAATGTTTACCAAATCGTTGCCGTCCATGTTAACATCTTCAAGAGAATAAAAGCTTGAATTACTCTTTAATCTTTCGGAGTGTTCCTCGGTAGCTGTAGCGTACGGTAAAAAAATTGTTATAGTCATTAATAAAGAGCATATTAAAGCGATTGCCATTGAAATTGAAATAGTTTTTCTCATGATTACATGATCCTCCTGTGATTTAATTAGCAGCTTGTGCCAATTTTAGTGCGATTCTTGAAAGCTCTGCAGAATATTCCATGAGTTCCTGCGTAGAAGAATTGTTCAAGGATGCCGACATCTCATCCGTCTTTTCTGACCACTCCGCAAGTTCTGTCAACATTTGAGTGTATTCTGCAAGTATAGTAAAATCGGTGGGGTTGGCTTCATACTTTTTGACTACAGCAATATAACTGTCAACCCAGGCTTCATAATCGGCTAAAAATTCTCTCCACGCCACGGTAGTTTCGGGAGCCGCGGTAGTTTCGGGTGTAGCGGTAGTTTCGGGAGCCGCGGTAGTTTCGGGTGTAGCGGTAGTTTCGGGAGCCGCGGTAGTTTCGGGTGTAGCGGTAGTTTCGGGTGTAGCGGTAGTTTCGGGAGCTGCAGTAGTTTCGGGAGCTGCAGTTGTCTCAGAAGTAGCGGGGGTTACAGGCGCGACGGTGTTCTTGTGGGAGATGTCTTCTTCAAAGTCTCTCATTGTCTTACTTGCATCTTCAAGATCCTCGTTCCATAAATCACTTCCTAAATCAGACCAAAAATCATAAATATCGGAACAGGTATCGGACCATAAGTCATAAACCTCAGAACTAGCATCAGACCATCTGTCGTATTCGTTCGAGCTGGCATCATAATATTCAGAATACGAAATATCATTGTAAGCATCGTCTATAATGCCGTTGTAAAATGCATCATACATATCATCTAAAATGCCGTCGTAGATTTCATCATAAATTTCATCTCCGGCATTTTCATATACATTATCGTATATCTCATCAATATCATCATACATATCATCGCAGGATTTCTCTGACGATAAAATTACTTGTGCATAGCTTAATGAATAAGAATATAATCTATTACACAATTGTTCCGTTTCGTAAACAACTTTGCCGTAAAAGCTTTCGATTTCATTAATGTTTTTTGAATAGCTGTCATATGTATCAATTTTTAATTTCAATTCTTCCCAATCGGAGGATAGCGCGCCGATAGTGCTTTCGACATCTTCCGATAATGCGTTTTCAATTTTATCAAGTGAGTTTAATGATGAAAAATCTGAAATGTCTGCAGGATCGGTGGTCTCGGGCGCGATAGTGGTATCGTCAACCGAGTCGAAAATAGTAGTATCATTCACAGCTTCATTGATTTCATCATTGCCACTGCTGTTGTCAGACGATGCATCATTACCGCAGCCATATGCGGCAAAGCTGAGTGACACGCACAATAAAAGGGTTAATAAACGTGATAGTGATTTTTTCATGGGAATATCTCCTTATAATAATGTTATTTATCGGTTTTGCTGTTTACGTCCTTGATTGTATGTAAAACAAAAAGGTGCGCCAACCGAAGTCAACGCACCGAAAAACGCAAACTCCGATTGTTGCTACACAAAACCCGATAAATGAAGGATAATGATACCCTGAACATACTATCTGGCGGAATTTGCGCTTTTACCAAATTCGTATAATAGTATATTCAAAAAAGGGTATAGTATCCCCTATAAAGAGAAAGATCATCACCCGTACATTTATTCGGTTTTGTGTAGCAGATATATTATACCACAATGCCGCGGAAATATCAAGATGTTTTTGGATAAAGTTGAAAATATCGTTTCGATAGCCATCACACAGGTGAAAATATTAACAATATGTAAAAACCGCAGCAAAGAAACAAAAAACACTTGCAATTGACGGACAAGTGATGTATAATATATAATGCGGAGGAATGGTATTCTCTCCCAAAAACGAACAAAAAACATAAATTTTATATAAGGAGAACCAAAATGGCACTTACTACCAACAAGTACGTTAACGAGTGGGTCGATGAGATGGCTGCGATGACAAAGCCTGATAAGATCGTCCTTATTGACGGCTCGAAGGAGCAGATCGATGCATTGCGCGATGAGGCTTGCTCAACCGGCGAGATCATCAAGTTAAATCAGGAGCTTCTTCCCGATTGCTACCTTCACAGAACTGCTGTGAACGACGTTGCACGTGTTGAGGGCAGAACCTTCATCTGTACCTCCAAGAAAGAGGATGCAGGTAACATCAATAACTGGATGGATCCTAAGGAATGCTACGCAAAGCTCACAAAGCTTTACACCGGTTCCATGAAGGGCAGAACCATGTACGTTATTCCGTACTCGATGTCTGCTGTCGGCTCTCCGTTCGCAAAGTACGGTATCGAGCTTACCGACTCCATTTACGTTGTACTTAACATGGTTATCATGACTCGCGTCGGTCTTGATGTTCTTAAGGCTCTCGGTGACGATGCAGGCTTCATCAAGGGACTTCATGCAAAGGCTGATCTCGATGAAGAAAACCGTTACATTGTACATTTCCCCGAGGACAACACTATCTGGTCTGTTAACTCCGGTTACGGTGGAAACGTTCTTCTCGGCAAGAAGTGCTTTGCGCTTCGTATCGCTTCCTACCTCGGACGTAAAGAGGGATGGATGGCAGAGCATATGCTTATCCTCGGAATTGAAGCACCCAACGGTGAAGTTAAGTATGTAACAGGCGCATTCCCGTCTGCTTGCGGAAAGACCAACCTCGCAATGCTCATTCCGCCGGAAATCTATAAGAAGAAGGGTTACAAGGCATGGTGCGTCGGCGATGATATCGCTTGGCTCCGTGTTGGCGATGACGGCAGACTTTGGGCTGTTAACCCCGAGAACGGTTTCTTCGGTGTTGCTCCCGGTACAAACGAGCAGTCCAACCCCAACGCTCTCCACACCTGCATGAAGAACACCATCTTCACAAACGTAGTTCACAACCTCGACAACGACACCGTTTGGTGGGAAGGTCTCGATAAGAATCCTCCTGCAAACGCTATTGACTGGAAGGGCAACAAGTGGGATTACACCAAGTACGACAAGAAGGATAAGTCCACCTGCGGTGCTCATCCGAACTCCCGTTTCACCGCTTCTGCGGCTAACTGTCCTTGCCTCTCCTCTGAGTTCAACAATCCGGCAGGCGTTCCGATCTCCGCTATCATCTTCGGCGGCAGACGTGCAAAGACCGCTCCGCTGGTATACCAGGCAAGAAATTGGCAGCACGGTGTATTCGTTGGCTCGATCATGGCTTCCGAAACCACTGCGGCAGCTACCGGTGCAGTCGGTGGTGTAAGACGTGACCCGATGGCAATGCGTCCCTTCACAGGTTACGATATGGGTGACTATTTCGGTCACTGGCTTGCAATGGGCAAGAAGATTTCCAATCCTCCGATGATCTTCAACGTAAACTGGTTCAGAACCGACGACGAAGGTCACTTCATCTGGCCGGGATTTGGCGACAATATGCGCGTTGTAATGTGGATCCTCGCTCGCTGTGCAGGTGAGGTTGACGCGGTTGAGACACCTATCGGCTTTGTTCCGAAGGCAGAGGATATCGAGATCGACGGTCTTGACATCACTGTTGACACTGTACGCGACCTGCTCGACGTTGATGCGGCACTTTGGAAAGAGGAGCTTGCAGGTATCGACGAGTTCTACAAGCAGATCGGCGACCGTGTTCCGAAGGAGCTTTACGACGAGCTTGACGCTCTCAAAGCAAGACTTGGCTAATTAATATTATGAGCATCTGATTTTGTGTCAGGTGCTCGTTTTTTTATTGCAAAAAGAAAAAATCCTCACCATAACAGCGAGGATCAAATATTTCTTTTTGGATTATCCGTGAGTCCGAGAAGATAATCAGTGGAAACGCCGTAGTAATCTGCAAGTTTAACTAAGGCTTCAAGCGGCAACCAGCGCACACCGGTTTCATACTGCGAATAAGTATTTTGATTGATGTTAAGGTAGGCAGCTATATCTTTTTGTTTCAAATCCGAATCTTCACGTAAATCTCTTATCCGTAAGCGCATTAATATCACCCTAAAATATTATATAATATCTCAAAACAAGATATTGACATATACTTCAAATTGAGATATAATGTAATTGTATATCATAATTTTAGGGGGAATACAGTATGGAAAAAAGTTTTCAGGAAAAAGCCCAACTTTTGATGGATGCACGAGGTAAAGTCGATTCGCTTATTGGAACTATGATGTATCATCGGATGAATAAGGGTATGAGTCGCGAGGAGCTATCTGAAAAGAGTGGAATTATCGTATCGGTTATTGAAAAAATGGAGGATATTGGAATTTGTCCGGATTTATGTTCTTTTATAATGATTTTGCGTGCTTTGGAGTTATCATTGACTTTGACGGAGCTGACAACTGAAGTTTGGGATTTGTAGATTGTAAGTGTGTAAATTGATAATGATGCGAAAGTCGAAGTTCAGTGCTCCGAGCTTCGCGTAATACATGAGGGGAGCAGGAACCAACTGCGCAGATTCCAACACATTGCCCTCGGCGAGTGAACCCCTCAAACTCCCCTTTGCACCTCCTTGCCGACGCCCGACTTGCGCTCAGTCGCTTCGCTCCAATTCGCTTTGATACCGGTACCCTTCGAGCCGCCACCTTACGAGGGCGGCTTTGCTTCGTTGTTTCTTTCATTGCAAAAAAGTTAGTCTGTGCAGGTGAGTATTGTTTTGCCGTTGAACATCGTCTATGCTGCGCTGACTAACTTAAAGCCTTCCCTTGGGGGAGAGGTGCAAAAGCTTGCTTCGCAACTTTCACGGATGAGGGCAATTCCGGACGTAAAGATAATTAGAGACAAAAAAGGACGTCTATATAAAAACGTCCTCATTTTTATTTTACCTGAAATCGAACCGTTCGCCGAGAATTTCCGGTACTATACTTCCTGCGAACATTTCGGCGAGCTTGTCTGAAAATTCTGTATATTTCGTTTCCTTTATCGCAAGACGAAGCGTAACATTGCCGCCGAAATCGCTTGCGTCTACGATTATGCCGTACTTGGGAAATTCATAATTTATTTTCTGATATGCCGAATAGTCGCAGATAAGACGGAACTCGGTATAATTTTCGTATGTCACTATGTGTGCTGCATCGAGGGCGATCTTTGCACCGTTTGCATATGCGCGTACGAGTCCGCCGGCTCCGAGTAAAATACCGCCGAAATAACGTGTGACAACAACACAGCAGTCGTTCGCACCGCTTTTTTTGATCACGTCAAGTATCGGTACACCTGCCGTACCTTGCGGCTCACCGTCGTCCGAGTAACGTGCGATACCGCCGCCGTTCAGTTGATATGCATAGCAGTTGTGTGTTGCGTCCGAGTGCTTTTTGCGGATTTTTGCGATAAAGTCCGTTGCTTCCGCTTCGGTTTTCACAGGGCACGCGTAACCGATGAACACCGATTTTTTCTCGGTAAATTCCGCTGATGCTTCGCGTTCAAGCGTTGTATATGTGCGCGGTGCTTCCGCTATCGGTGTCTCAATATTCTTCGTCTTCTTCGCCATCACATTCACCGTCTTTTTTCACTCTGTATCGGTCATACTGTCCGCGTGTTTTTGCATCCACTGTTGCACGCACGGTAACCGCTTCGCTGCCGTAGTCGATGTCAATGATCTCTGCCGATGCGTACAGTCGATTTACAATACCTGCATCCGAGTTGGGGATGATGAAGGTCTCGTTCGTTTTGCCGTTCTGCACCATTGCCTCAAGCTTGGCGATAAGCTCATCAAGTCCCTCGCCCGTCAGTGCTGACACCGCAACCGAGTTTTTGTCGGGATCGATTGCCAAGTGACCGAATCCGAGCTCGGCTCTGTCGCATTTATTATAGACGTACAGCGTGGGCTTGTCCTTGTTATATTCGGACTTTTCCATAAGCTCGGACAGCAATTTTTCCGTCACCTCAAGCTGATTCATCGCTTCGGGATCGGATGCGTCGATAATGATCATGATGATATCTGCCCAGACCGCTTCGTCAAGTGTCGATTTGAACGCTTTGATGAGATGGTGCGGCAGGTTGCGGATGAATCCGACTGTGTCTGTGAGCAGGATGTCAACTCCGCAGGGAAGTGTGAATTTTCTTGTTGTGGTGTCGAGGGTTGCAAAAAGCTTGTCCTCGGCGAGGATGCCTGCGTCGGTGAGCTTGTTGAGCAGTGTTGATTTGCCGGCGTTTGTGTAACCGACGATTGACACCTTTGTAATGCCCGAACGCTCACGTGCTTTGCGTTTTGTGAGTCTGCCGCGTTCGAGGTCATCAAGCTCGGCATTGAGCTGTTCCTCGCGGCGTTTTAAGTGACGTCGGTCGGTCTCGAGCTTCGATTCACCCGGACCGCGTGTGCCGATACCACCTCCGAGTCGGGAGAGCTCTGTGCCTTTACCCGTAAGACGCGGTGCGGTGTATTTTAACTGTGCAAGCTCGACCTGGAGTTTACCCTCGGCAGAGGTTGCGTGGAGCGCGAATATATCGAGTATGAGCATGGAACGGTCGAGCACACGCACGTCACAGTCGATGCCGTCCTCAATATTGCGTATCTGCATTGGCGAGAGGTCAAGATCGAAAATAACGAGCTTTATATCGTTCGCTTTACAAAGATCGGACAGCTCGATAAGTTTACCGCTTCCGATGCAAGTACGATTGTTCGGAGAATCGAGCGACTGTATCATTTTCGCGAATACACTTCCACCTGCCGTGTCGAGCAGTCTTTCAAGCTCGGCAAGTGAGGTTTCACATTCGCCATCCTTCATTTTATCTGTATTGACCGCGACAAGCACGGCTCTTTCAAAATCTTCCATATTGATAAAACCTCCGTATCATGGGTGTTTCAGAAAACGAAAAAGGGATATGAAGCCGCCAAAAAAGACGCTTCATACCCCAAAAGAACGAAATAATTATTTCGCCTGTTCAAGACGCTTCTTGAACTTATCTACACGTCCGCCTGCATCAACGAGCTTCTGCTTGCCTGTAAAGAACGGATGGCACATAGAGCAAATTTCAACTCTCATGTCGCCCTTGGTAGAACGGGTTACAACGGTTTCGCCGCAAGCGCACTTAATTGTAACTTCCTTGTATTCGGGATGGAGTCCTTCCTTCATGATAAACACCTCACATAAAATATTTGCATGGATTTTGCCATGCGGTTTTATATCATACACCATAGTATAACATATTTTTTTCGTAATTGCAATAGGTTTTTGAAAAAAAGTTGATTTTATTTGATTTTTATTTAATCCGAGTTGATACTGCTGTAAGAATTGACGTATGTTCTCGGTACACGTGATGAAATGCCGCAGATCAACTCATATGAGATAGTGCCCATCATTTCGGCGAGCTTGTCGGCACGAACACGTTCATCCGCACCGATGAGTGTTGCAATCGAATCCACCTTTGCAGTCGGTATATCGGTCACGTCCACCATCATCTGATCCATGCAGACACGTCCGAGGATTGGTGCATACTTGTCATCGATAACGACTCCTGCCTTGTTTGAGAGTAGTCTCGGATAGCCGTCTGCATATCCGACGGGAAGCGTTGCGACTCTTGTTTCACGGGTGGTTACATAAGTGTGACCGTAGCTGATTCCCGTACCTGCAGGGAGCGTTTTTATCGCTGTTATACGTGTTCGCACTGCCATTGCAGGCTTTAAGTGAAGCACACGCTTCGTTTCGGGTGAGGGGTAATAACCGTACAGACTGATTCCCTCACGCACAAGGTCATATTTGTTTGTAAATTCAGGTTCGGTCAGTGCCGCACTGTTGCAGAGGCTCTTATATTTCAGGTGGATTCCGTGATCGGTAAGATTTTTTATAAAATCATCGAAAATTGTTATCTGATGAAGTGCGGATACCTTATCATACTGATCGGCGCAGGCTAAATGGCTGAATATTCCGTCGATATGCAAATTCGGAAGCTCACTTATCTCCTCGACAAGCTTGATACCTTCTGCCGTCTTTTCGGGAGTTGTACACTCGATTCCGATGCGTGACATTCCGGTATCGCAGACGATGAAGCAGGGAATGGTTACGCCGTGTAGGACTGCCGACGCGGAAAGTGCACGTGCCGATTCGAGCTGAAATATACTCGGTATAACATTTTTATATCGCACCAATTCGCCGTAAAGTGAGGGATGTATTTCACTTAAAATGAGGATTTTTGATTTTATTCCCGATTCGATAAGTGTGATGGCTTCGGGTAAGGTTGCGACGGCGAAGAAATCGGCACTGCAGTACTTTTCAAGCTCTGATGCAACGGTGGTGGCTCCGTGACCGTATGCATCCGCTTTGATAACGGAGATCATTTTTGCACCGTGTGAGCTTGCATATGCAGCAGCGGAGTTATAATTCTGACGTATGGCGGCAAGGTCGATTTCCGCCCATGTTCGAGTCATTTTTATATCTATTCCCATTTTATATTTTATGACTCCCTTCTTTGGTTTGAAATATTACAGCACAATGCTTTTTTTGCACCGTGCTGATTTTGATTATAATCTTAATTTAATGTCTTTATTCGCGCTCACCGAACAAATCGTTCCACTGTATCTCGGCGAATTTGTGATGTGCCTCGGGGATATAGTGAATACCGTCCGGCTGGAAGATACCATGAGTTTGCGGCTCATCTGTATACAAATCCGTTTGACGAAGATCGAGTATGCGGCAATCGGCGAGAGAATCTCTGAATCCTTCAAAAATACCGTTCATTCGCTCGATACGGCTCTGCTCGTAATTTTCGGTCAGCGGACGGTAGAGATAAAATGGTATACCCGTGCCGACTGCATTGCTTCCGAGAGCGGTGAAAAGTCCCCAGAAAAGGTTCTTGTAATTTGCCTCGGCGTCGTTCAGTGCCTTTGAGCCTGTGTGACATTCGGTTTCATACTGATTCCAGTGAAGTCCGATCACCTGCGGCTTTTTGCCCGATGCAAGCAGGTTCATATAGGCGAGCGAAAGTATCTCCGTTGCGAGAGGGTAGAGCGATATGTCACATTCTCCGAGCTTGCCCGGCTTCAGTATCGGCTCACGCATCGCATACCACATATTCCACGAATGTGCCTCATACTGTGCAACGCCCTGTGCGCCAATAGATATCTGTATCACATAAAGATCGGGCAGGTCAGCACCGCCGTCAATCGCGGACTGCCACATTGCGGCAAAATAGTTGGCAAGACAGCAGGTGTCATCCTGAGTTTCACCGAGGTTCATTCCGTCTGTCGTGAAGCCGGTCCATGTAACGTCGTCAAGACCGTATGCCTGATTGTATTCACGATTAAGACCGTGCACGTTCTTGAGCGGAGTATGTATGACCTGATCCTCGGGCAGATGTGTGTTATGAGCGTGTGCGTTTGACTGACCGAGCACGACAAGTATCGGTGCGGCGTTTTTTGCAAATTCCATTATTTTTTCTCCGCGTCGTTCTGACGGATCTCAACACGGCGGATCTTACCGCTTGTGGTTTTCGGAAGCTCGTCAACAAACTCGACAACACGCGGATATTTATAAGGCGCGGTCGTCACTTTTACGTGATTCTGAAGCTCCTTTTTAAGCTCATCGCCGGCTTTCTCCTTCCATCCCTTTGCAAGTACGATAGTCGCCTTAACGACCTGACCGCGTACGGGATCGGGTACGGCTGTAACCGCACATTCAAGTACCGCAGGATGTGTCATAAGTGCGCTCTCAACCTCGAACGGACCGATACGGTAACCCGAGCACTTGATAACGTCATCGTTTCTGCCCTCGAACCAGAAGTAACCGTCCGAGTCACGCCATGCCATGTCGCCTGTGTTGTAAACGCCGTTTTTCCATGAGCGTGCCATAGCTTCGGGCGCATTGTAATATTCCATGAAAAGTCCCGTCGGATGGTCGCCTGCGTTCCTTATAACGATCGAACCGACGATACCGTCCTCACAGGAGTTACCGTTCTCGTCAACGATGTCGATATCGTATATCGGTGCAGGCTTTCCTGTTGAGCCGACCTTGATCTCATCCCAGCCGTAGTTTGCGAGGATGACGGTTGTTTCTGTCTGACCGAAGCCTTCGTAAATGGTGTGTCCTGTTGCTTCCTTGAAGCGTTTTACGACCTCGGGATTAAGCGGCTCACCTGCCGTTCCGCAGTGGTGAAGAGTCGAGAAGTCACAGCCCGACAGATCCTCTTTGATGAGGAAGCGGTAGATGGTGGGCGGTGCACAGAATGTGGTAAGCTTTAAGTGGTCGATAGCCGCAAGCAGCTTTGCAGGGACGAATTTGTCCGTATCGTATGCGACGTTAACTGCACCGCAGATCCACTGACCGTAAATCTTACCCCATGCAAATTTTGCCCAGCCTGAATCGGAAACGGTGAGGTGTCTGCCCTCGTCCTCAACCTTCTGCCAATAATGTGCGGTGGTGATGTGACCGAGAGGGTAGAGGAAGTTATGAGTTAACATCTTGGGCATACCCGATGTACCCGATGTGAAGTACATGAGCATAGCGTCGAGATTCTTTGTTGCCGCGTCACCCGTGGGACGTATCCACTCGGTGGATGCCTCGCTTGTGATCTTTCTCATATCGAGGAACTCATCGCCGAAGCGCGCACTGATGCCCTCTCCGACAAGTCCGACATGACGGAGAGTGGTACACTTTTCGCGGCAGTTACGGATATGCGAGATAATAACATCATCCTCTGCGGCGATAAGCATACGTACCTCGGCAGCCTCACAGCGGTAAACGATATCCTTTTCTGTGAGCTGGAAGGATGCCGGAATTGCGACAGCTCCCATTTTGCAGAGTGCGACAAGTGTAAACCATACCTCGGGACGCTGCTTCAAAATAAGCATTACGCGCTCGCCCTTTTTGATTCCGAGCGAGGTGAGTACGTTTGCGATACGGTCAGACTGCTCTTTGATGTCGCCGAAAGTGAAGTGCTTTTCCTCGCCATTGTCGTTGAGCCAGATGAGAGCAGGCTTTGAGGGTTCGAGACGTGCGTATTCGTCAACGATATCGTAACCGAAGTTGAAGCTTTCGGGAATATTCAATTTATAGTTTTTCTTGAAATCCTCGTAGCTCTCGAAGTCGATACGAGGCAGATATTTTGATAAGAAGTTCATTTTTAAGAATCCTTTTTATTATTTTCTTTTCATGTTTTCGTTGATAACAGTGAGGAATTTCGACACCGTTCCGATAGCACGCTGACCGTGCGGAATGGTCGGATTAAAATAGATCGAGTCGCCGGCGCGCAGAATGTATTCACGGTCACCGAGATGCACCGCAACAGTGCCCTCAAGGACCAGATTGAATTCCTGTCCCGAATGTGTAACGAGATCGGGAGTTTTGTCGCTCGGATCGAGGGTTACGATCATCGGTTCCATTTCGCGGTCAATATAATTATATGCAAGGGACGAGAACTTGTAGCCGGCGTAACGCTCAACCTCAAGTCCGTTGCCCTGACGAACGAGAGTATAGTCAACCATTCTCGGCTCGTCACCAAGGAGAAGCACAGTTGGGTCAACTCCAAATTCCGTTGCTATCGCATAAAGCTTTCCGACGGGAATGTCACATTTTGCGTTTTCGTATGAATCGTACACCTCACGTGTAACACCGATTTTTTCAGCGACGGTGTTCGCATCAATATCAAGTATATCTCGAAGCTCACGCACCCTGGCAGCAATTTGTTCAACCTGTGGCAGCATAACTAATCTTCCTTTCAGAAACAAAAATAATTATTCATTATATTATATCACATAAGCGTGACAATTGCAAGTGGAATTTTACACAAATCGGAAGAATTTATCGAGTTCACAGGTTGACAGTGAAGGAAAATAGGGCTATAATTATAATAATCGGATTTTTGGAGGGAATACTATGAAAACTTCAACGGAAATAGCATCGGCGGCAAAACACATCGGCGAGGAACGAGCGATAGAGCTTATAGCAAAAGCCGGCTTTGATGCATGGGATTTTTCGATGTTTGAGATGGCGCGTTTTGACTACAAAAACAGATGCATTATCGAGAGCTCACACCCGCTGTCAGGCGCCGGTTATGCGGATTTTGCAAAGCGTCTTGCGCGTATCGGACATGATTTCGGCATCGAATGCAATCAGTCGCACGCACCGTTCCCGGTTTATTGCAAGGAAATACGCTCATATCTCAAAAGAGCAATCGAGTGTACTGCAATTGCAGGAGGTAAGATTTGTGTCATACATCCCGATAACAATAAATCTCACGAAGAAAATGCGGAAATGTTTCTTGAACTTCTTCCTTTTGCGAAGGAATGCGGAGTGAAAATTGCCACTGAAAATATGTGGAACTGGGATTTTGAAAATGATCAAGTGAAATTCGCTGCCTGCATGACACCCGAAAGCTTTACGGCACATCTTGATGCGGTGAATGACGACTCATTTATCGCTTGTCTCGACCTTGGTCATGCGGAAATGCGAGGAACGGGAACAAGTGCGGTTGAACTGATTCATGCTCTCGGCAACCGCCTTGGTGCGCTTCATATTCACGATAACGATAAGTGGCACGATTCTCATGCTATTCCGCGTTCGATGGATATGGACTATGATGCCATAATAAAGGCGCTGAAAGAAATCGGATATGACGGTTATTTTACGTTCGAAGCGGATCAGCATTTGTCCGGCTTTACGGCCGATAATATTCACGTCGGCATAAAGGAGCTTGCTGATTCGGCCAGAGAACTTGCCGAGGCTTTTGAAAAACTGTAATTCCACCCAACCGTCGGTTGATATTCCCCGAATCAACCGTCAGTGTGTGGATTTTGTCTGCAAAACAGTGTAAAATGTAAGTGAAAGGAGGACGTCGGGTGGATCAGATCAAAATAGGAAAATTCATCGCCGAGTGCAGAAAAAAACAGGGACTTACCCAAATGCAGCTCGCAGAAAAAATGAACGTCACAGACAGAGCAGTCTCAAAATGGGAAACGGGAAAATCAATGCCCGATTCTTCAATAATGCTCGAGCTTTGCAGTGAGCTTAAAATCACTGTGAACGATTTACTTTACGGGGAGGTTGTTACAATGAATGATTACAACGAAAAATCGGAGCAAATGCTCCTTGATATGGTTCGGCAAAAGGAAGCATCGGATAGACAACTTCTGTCGCTCGAAATTCTGATCGGTACATTTTCGGTTATTATACTTCTTGGATGCTCGTTTGTTGCCGCACTGTTTGAAATGGCGGATTGGCTACGTGTGCTGCTTGTTGTGTCGGGCTTTGTTATCGGCATGATCGGAATCATGTTTGCACTGCGCATCGAGCAGACTGCAGGCTACTATGAATGTGCGAAATGCCGTCACAGATATGTTCCGACGTTCAGCAGTGTTCTATGGGCAATGCACATCGGCAGAACAAGATATATGAAATGCCCGAAATGCGGCAAGATCTCCTGGCAGAAAAAGGTTATCAGTAAAGAATAAAAAATGCCTTCCTCACCTTAAATGATGGGGAAGGGTTTTTCCTGTAATAGCAAAAACGCCACCAACTCGGGCAGCGTTTTATGTATCTGAAATTATTCAGCCTTGGGAGCATCAACAGGGCAAGCACCTGCACAAGCGCCGCACTCGATGCACTCATCTGCGTTGATCTCGTACTTACCGTCTGCTTCAGCGATGCAGCTTACGGGACATTCGTCAGCACAAGCACCACAAGCGATGCAATCATCAGAAATCTTATATGCCATTTTAAATACACCTCCGTGTTATAAATTTTCTTACGTATTTTATTGTATCACAAAATTTGAAAAATGCAAGGGGTTATAATAAAATTTCATATTATATTCATAATTATCGAAAAAATCAGTCGTTTTGAGCGGTTTCCTTGGGTTTTACACCCTTTCCGCCGATAACCTTAACGTCATCGCGGTGGTAAACCTTGGGAGTTATCATCTCTGCCTTTGTACCGAAACGTACACGAACAAGTCCAGCAAGCGGCTGAACCTCGATGACTGTACCTTCACCGTCCGGAGTTTCGACGATCTGATCGACCTTCGGAGTTTTCTTTATTTCCTCCTGATACGTATCGTGCTCATAACGCAGACAGCACATGAGTCGTCCGCACGCACCGGAGATCTTCGCCGAATTGAGAGAGAGATTCTGTTCCTTTGCCATCTTGATCGAAACCTGAACGAAATCCGAGAGGAAGGTCTTACAGCAGAACGGACGTCCGCAAACGCCGATACCGCCGAGCAGCTTGGTTTCATCGCGTATACCGATCTGACGAAGCTCGATACGTGTTCTGAATGCCGCTGCGAGATCCTTGACAAGCTCACGGAAATCGACACGTCCCTCGGCTGTGAAATAAAAGAGCAGCTTCGAGCCGTCAAAGGCAAGCTCAACGTCGATAAGCTTCATTCCGAGTTTGTGTTCGAGTATCTTCTGTGCGCAAACCTCGAAGGCTTCCTTTTCACGTGTGACATTTGCCTCATGACGTGTGATATCCTCCTCGGTTGCACGGCGTACAACTGTGCGAAGCGGAAGTACGACTTCACGCTCGGTTACGGTACGGTTCACAATATCACACACACCAAATTCGAGTCCGCGTGCGGTTTCAACGATGACCTTATCACCGTAACCGAATTTCATGCCGTTCGGATCAAAATAGTATATCTTTCCGCCCGACTTGAAACGGATACCGACGATTTCGTATTTTTGAAGCTCCACCTCGGGTGTCGGCTCGGGAATGTACTCATATTCCTCGATACGCTCTGCATCTGCGGCGGTGATGGAATTGAGCTCGTCTCTTATTTCCTCGTCGATGCTTCCTGCGGTGGTTACGTATTCGCTGTACACCGGAGCTTCTTCGGCTTTTTGGATCGTATGCTCCTCGATGTTATGCGGCTTACGGTCACGGGTGTGCTTATGAGGATTTTTATTGTAGCGGTTTTCGTTACCATCACCGTTTACGGCAGTGGTCGCTTCCTGTACGCCGTTTTCGGTATTTGCCGCGGTATTTGTGTTCTCACGGCGGCGATCCCCTCTGCGACGATTCGGACGGTGAGGACGGTTTTCGTTGTCACGGTTCTGCATCTGACGGTTGTCCTGACGGCTTGTATTCGATGTTACCTCGATTTTTTGATTCTCCGTCGGAGGAACATCGTAACGTCCGGGACGAACGGTTATCGAATCGCCCGTGTTATTCTGCTCTGAAGCCTGGTTTGTCTGCGGACGGTTCGGCTTACGGCGATGATTATGCCAACGGTGAGGTTTTTTGCCGCCTCCGTTTTCGGTATTGCCACCGTGTGTGTTTTTTTCGTTATTATCCATAACCTTTATGACCATAACCCCGCTTGGGGTTCCTTTCTTTATGTGGGAATTTATTTAACTCTCGTTGCCGCGGCTGCAGCAGCTGAGGTCTTGATCTGAGTGAGATTGATGTTTGCGTTTCTTTCAAGACTGTTATGTGCGCTCATGAAGACCTCAAGCAGTGTCATAAGCTTTGAGAGTGCAAATCTGTCTGCCACTTCACGTGCCTTCTCGGGCGTAATATAAAAAATCGGACTTGGAGATTTCGTTAATTTTACATTGATAAGATCTCTGATCGCATCCGAGAGCAGGGAATAGATACCTTCAAGCTCCTCACGTTCCTTTGAGTTTGCAAGCTTTGACGAATATTCATAAAAAGCAAGCTCACTCGCCGCATCCCGTCTCTCTGCAAGAAGGTCAATGTAACGCTCCGCCTTTTTATAAATTTTAAGACATTCGGCGGCACTTTTCGGATCGGTGAGCTCTTTTGCCCTTCCGAGACTTCCTCTCGCGAGTCTGACTGCGGCAAAAAATGCATCGGGATCGTTTTCGGAAAGTAACTTTGCGTTTTCGTCCGATTTCAGTGCTTCGATTATTATGTCATCGTCAAGCGACTCCACGCGGTATATCGGTGCACGGCTTCGTATTGTCGGAAGCAGGTCGTCCGCTCTTTCGCAGAGTAAGAGAAACATGACGTAAGGCGGCGGTTCTTCGAGGATTTTGAGCATAGCGTTCTGCGCCTGTACGTTCATCGTGTCCGCTTTCGGGATGATGTAAAACTTCCTTGCAAGATCGTTCGGTGCTACCACAGTGTCCTCGCGAAGTCTGCGGATGACATCAACGCTTATCTGTACGCGATCTTTATCTGCTCCGACAGTTATAACATCCGGAGACTGTGCACGTAATATCTTATAACAGCTTATACATTCCATGCAAGGACGGTCCGATTCACTGCACGATGCGGCGGCACAAATCAGATTTGCAAGCGTACGCTTTCCGCAGCCCTCACCGCCCTCGATGATATAGGCGTGTGCAAGACGGTTTGCAGTAATGTCGCGCTTTAATCTTTCGATGAGCTTTTCGTTCTTTAAAAACGAATCAAATCCCGACATTTTACCGCCTCCGTCCTCTATTTCGCATAGTTATACAAATTATATTATATCAGATTTTTTTTCGCTTGTCAACCGAGGATATTTATTATTTTCGCTTCCCGTGAAAAAAGGGAGGAAGATTTGTCTTATTATGCTGCAAGTCGTAAACTTTCTGAAAATATTAGCGAAAAAAGCGTTTTGGGGTTGATTTTTGACAATCTGCTATGATATAATATACTATGTATAAGTATCGACGTTAACAAACTGTTTTATTGTCGCTGCCGCGAAACGGCTCGAAAACGGGCGTGTATTTGTTAAACGCTTGTAAACATTTGCGATTTTTAATTTAACAGCGAAAAAACGGCGTATATTAATATTTGTACAGAGATTTTTTAATAGGACGGTAGATTGTGAACGATAAAACAATAGCCGAAAGCTTACGTGAACGCATGGAGAGCGGTTTCTCGCCATATGCTTTTCGTGAAGCAAATTCACGCGGACGTGATGTACCGCTTCCGCCGTCAGAGGTCAGAAGTGAATTTCAGCGTGACCGCGACAGGATCATTCATTCAAAAGCCTTCCGCAGACTGATGCACAAAACGCAGGTCTTTTTGGCTCCCGAAATCGAACATTACAGAACAAGACTGACTCACACGCTCTAGGTCACCCAGATCGCACGCACGATCACACGTGCACTTTCCTTAAACGAGGATCTCTGCGAAGCCGCGGCACTCGGTCACGATCTTGGACACACTCCGTTCGGACATATCGGCGAAAAGGCACTTCAGCGTTACTGTTTGCCCGAATTTACGCATTACGGTCAAAGTATTCGTGTGGTTGAAAAGCTTGAACGGCTTAATTTAACCTGGGAGGTCCGCGACGGTATACTCAATCATCAGGGTGACCATCTTGCATCGACGCTTGAGGGACGTATCGTGAAATTTGCAGACCGTATCGCTTATATCAATCACGATATTGATGATGCGGTTCGTGCAGGCATACTTTCCGAGTCGGACATTCCCGAGAAGCTTCATAAGATCCTCGGTGCAAACCATTCGGCAAGAATCAATACGATGGTTATGAGTGTTGTCCGTGCAAGCGACGGAAAGAATATGATCGCCATGGAATCGGACATCAAGGCGGCGACGGATGAGCTTCGTGGATTTCTTTTTGAAAAGGTCTATTATAATGCTCACGTTCTTTCCGAGGAGGAGAGGGCAATGGGACTTATCGTGCGGCTTTTCGAATATTTCGTGAAGCACCCCGAGAAGATGCCGTCAAATTATCGCGTTCTCTGTGAGGAAGAGCCGATCGAGCGTATCGTTGCAGACTTTATCTCCGGTATGACCGACAGACACGCGATCAATGTTTACGAAGAATTATTTATTCCAAGTACATGGAGCGGATTAACTTGAGAGGTGGATACATATGATATCACCCGAGATTGTTGAAGAAATAAAATACCGCTGTGACATAGAAGAGATCATATCGGGGTACGTGCCGCTCAAGCGTGCAGGCTCCAATCTTAACGGGCGTTGTCCCTTTCACAGCGAACGCACACCCTCGTTCACGGTCTTTCCCGCAACTCGGAGCTTTTACTGCTTTGGCTGCGGTGCCGGCGGAGATGTTGTGACGTTTATAATGAAACGCGAGAATCTTGATTATGTTTCGGCACTTGAGCTGCTTGCTGCCCGTGTCGGCGTTGAGATACCGCGTGACACACGGACTTACGAGGAAGAACGCGGTGTAAAGCGTGAACGCGTGCTTGCGATGAACCGTGAGGCGGCGAAATTTTTCCATAAAAGCCTGTACGATAAAACCGTCGGTTCATCGGCGCTTAAATATCTTACAGATCGCGGACTTTCGGGTTCGGTTATAAAGCATTTCGGTCTCGGATTTGCTCCCGACGGCTTTGGCGCACTGACTGATCATCTGACAAAGCTCGGTTACACGGCTGAAGAAATGTCGGCGGCGTTTCTCTGCGGTATATCCCAAAAGACCGGCAGACCGTACGATTATTTTCGAAACAGAGTTATTTTTCCGATCATTGACGTTACGGGCAATGTTGTCGCATTCGGCGGACGTGTTATGGACGATTCCACGCCGAAATATCTTAACACCTCCGATACACCTGCATTCAAGAAAAGCCGTAACCTTTTTGCGCTGAATTACGCCAAAAGCAAATGTGCGGACCGTCTCATACTCTGCGAGGGTTACATGGACGTTATCGCGCTTCATGCACACGGCTTTGAAAACGCTGTGGCAACGCTCGGTACGGCGATAACTCCCGATCAGGCGCGTATCATGGCGAAGTATACAAAGCAGGTCATAATCTCATACGACGCCGACGAAGCCGGTCAGCGTGCCGCAAACAAGGCAATGAAGCTGCTTGGTGAGGTCGGGCTTGATGTAAGGGTTTTGCGTATCAACGGAGCGAAAGATCCCGACGAGTTCTTAAAGAAAAACGGTTCGACGGCACATGAAAGGTTCAAGCTGCTGCTCGATAACAGCCGTGCACAGTTTGAATTTAAGCTCGACGGTGTGCTCTCACGGCATGATGTCAATATTGTTGACGAGCGTATCAAGGCAGCCTCGGAGCTTTGTCGTATTATAAGCGAGGTTTATTCAGAGGCGGAACGGGACGTATATATCGGCGTTGTATCGGAAAAGCTCTCGATACCGCGTGACAGCTTAAAAAATGATGTCAAGCGTATGATGCGGAAAAACGACCGTGAACAGAAAAAAGAAGAATTTAAGGGTATCGTCAATAAAACGGCAGGCTTTGGTGACCGTGTCAATCCCGATATGATGAAAAGCACGGGTGCGGTCAACGCCGAGGAAAATATACTCGGTATACTGCTGTTATTCCCGGAAAACCTTGCCGATATCAAACGCGGTAAGCTCGATTTATCGGAGGATGATTTCTTCTCCGATTTTGGTAAACGGGTTTTCAGTGAATCACTGATGCGCTGTGACGATACGGGCAAATTTGATATGACACTCCTTAATGAGGTTTTTAATACCGATGAAATGGGACGCATAACCTCAATGGTGATACGGCGCAGACAGCTTACCGAAAACGGAGGCGAGCTGCTTCGTGACATGATTTCACGACTCAGGGAGGAAACAAAACGCCGTCGCAGTGAGGGTGATGAGCTTTCGCAGATTGCGGATATTCTTGCAAGTCAGCGTTCCAAATTAAAAAAGAATCAATAATATTCATTCAATATAATTTCAGGAAAGGGTAAAAAAGCATGGCAGATAAAACAAAGAAGTATGAAGCAGACGAAGAGATCGAAGAGACGGTAGAAGAAACAGAGGAGGAAGCTCCCGAAAATGCCGAAAAGAAATTCAACGTCGGAGATCTTATTGCCAAGGGAAAAAGCAAGGGCTCACTGACCTCAAGCGAAATCGTTGAAGCTCTCGGCGAGGTTGATTACGATATCGATCAGATCGATAAGCTTTATGAGGATCTCGAAAGCCACGGTATTGAGGTCAATTACCTCGACAGTCCCGATTTTGCGGATATTGAAACTGAGGTTGAACAGTACGAATCCGCAGAAGAAATGGAAAAAATGCTTATGCAGGAAGGTCTTGCAATTGATGACCCCGTGCGTATGTATTTAAAGGAGATCGGACAGGTGCCGCTGCTTGACAACGATCATGAGCTTGCACTTGCCGAGAAGATGGCAAACGGCGACGAGGAGGCAAAGCAGGAGCTCGTTAAGGCTAACCTGCGACTCGTTGTTTCGATTGCAAAGCGTTATGTCGGAAAGGGAATGTTCTTCCTTGACCTTATTCAGGAGGGTAACCTCGGTCTTATGAAGGCGGTTGATAAGTTCGATTACAGAAAGGGCTATAAGTTCTCGACTTACGCGACATGGTGGATAAGACAGGCTATCACACGTGCAATTGCAGATCAGGCGCGTACCATCCGTATCCCGGTCCACATGGTTGAAACGATACACAAGGTTTCGCGTTATTCGCGTCAGCTTCTCCAGGAAAACGGACGTGAGGCATCTGCGGAGGAGATTGCGGAAAAGATGGGTACAAGTGCCGATAAGGTGCGTGAGATCATGAAGATTGCACAGGATCCCGTTTCGCTTGAAACTCCTATCGGTGAGGAAGAGGACAGTCACCTTGGCGACTTCATTCCCGATGACGATTCTCCTGCACCTGCTGAGGCAGCATCACAGACAATGCTTCGTGAGGAGCTTGACAAGGTGCTTCAGACATTAACAACACGTGAAGCACACGTTCTGAAGCTGCGTTTCGGTCTTGTTGACGGACGTACACGTACACTTGAGGAGGTTGGCAAGGAGTTCAACATCACAAGAGAACGTATCCGTCAGATCGAGGCAAAGGCACTTCGTAAGCTTCGTCATCCAAGCCGTTCAAAGCGACTTAAGGATTATCTTGACTGATAATTCGGCATAAGTTACAAAAAAACAAAGAAAAATTGTGAATGGCAAACAAAGCATTTTGCTAAAGTGACGAAAAAAGCACCGAAATTTTGGCGGTATTCAACAATGATGTTTTACGAAACCGTTAAGAAATTTTGACTCGGTTTTACACCTGAAAAACAACGCGAAAAAATTTGCTTGACAGATTTCGAATAATGGTGTAAAATATTAAGAGTATATTTATGTTTATCGGGAGGATAACAATGAAAAGAAGATTTATAAGCTCGGCTCTTGCCATGCTTATGTTATTGACAACTCTTATGACCGCGTCCTGCGGAAAAGAGGAGGAAGCAAGCGATACGCTTCAGATCGAGGGCGATGACGCTGCGCCTATGACTATCTCTATTTGGGGTATAAAGGGCGAGGGCACTACCGATGAGGCTATTGCCGTTGTTGAAGAAGCGATGAGCAAGATCACCAAGGCTCAGTTCAATACCGCTATCGATCTCAATCTCTATTCCGAAGATGAATACGATGAGAAGCTCGAAGCACGTATGGATGAGATCCAGAAGATCATAGACGAAGAAAAGCCCACCTCAGGCGGTAAGAAAAAGGAGCAGGTTACAACCGCTGCAGACGAAACCGAGGAGGTTACCGAAGAGGAGACCATGCTCGATGAGGACGGTTATCCTGTAACGAAGTATCCCGAGGTTGGTGAGAAGCAGCTTGACATCTTCCTTATTACTGATTATGAGATGCTTGAGAAGTATAACGAGAAAGAGGTTCTCTCCGTTCTCGATTCCGAGCTCAGCGGTGCATCGAAGCTCATCAAGTCATACGTTCATCCGACATTTATCTCGGCAGGCGTTATAAAGGGCAAGACAGTTGCGATCCCCAATCAGCAGCTTGTTGGTGAGTATACATATATGCTTGTTAACAAAGAGCTTGCGGACAAGTATTACTGGAATGTTGAGGATTTCACCATCCTTTCCGACACATATGATTTCATTCTCGACGTTCAGCGTGAGGAGCCCGATTATCAGCCCGTTGTCGGTGATCTTTCTTACGTTAACTTAAACTATTACACTCTTGACGGTGAGCCTTCCATCATCGGAAGCATGGTTTCTCCCGATAAGACTTACGGTTACAGCATTGAGCCGATGCTCCTTTTCCAGTCAACAAACTGGATGCGTTACACCAAGGTTTATGAGAAGCTCCGTGTTAACGGCTGTATCGGAAGCGAAACCTTCACTGCCGAAGATAAGTTCGGTGTTGGCGTTATGAAGGGAACTGCAGCAGATGTTGCCGCATTTGAAGAAGAGTACCACATCGTACCTCTCCAGGTTCCGCAGGGCACAACCGAGAACCTTTTCAATGGTATGTTCGCTGTCAGCACATACACCAAGGATCTTGCACGCTCGATGGAAATTATCACATATCTCAACACCAGAAGCGATCTTCGCAATCTCTTCGGTTACGGTATTGAGGGTGAACACTATGAGCTCGATTCCGAGGGTAACCTCAAGGTTATCAGCGATGACTATAACATGAAGCTTGAATATACCGGTAACTGCTTTATGGCTCACGTTCCCGAGGGACAGCCTGCAAACTACTGGGATATTGCTAAGGAGCACAATATAGAGCTCGTACTCTCGCCTTACTTCCAGTTTGAAATTGATCCCGAGCAGATCGATATGGGAATGCACGATTACATTGCAAGACTCAGTAAGGAATATTACGATGGTCTTGAGCTTTACACAACAGAGGAAGAAGTTCTCGATTACATCGACGATTTCTGGGAAAGAGCAGACGATGACGCAACGGTCGAAATGTGGCTGAATCAGTTCCCTGAAGCACTGAATGAGGACGAGGATCCTCCCAAGACTCTCGGCGCATACTATGTGACTTGGGACGCATTGAACTAATAAAATAATTAATGGGAGGTATCGAAAAATGATATCTCCCGATCTTTATTCATTTGGAGGAAAAAATGAGCTTTGATTTCAGAATGCCGACAGAGATAATCTCCGGCGAGAATGCAGTAAAAAATAATGCGGCGAGATTTGCGCTCGGTAAGAAATGCCTTATTGTAACGGGTAAAAATTCCGCAAAGGCCTCGGGTGCACTTGATGATGTGACGGCGGTACTTGATTCGCTCGGTATCGGATATACGCAGTATAATAAAATAATGGAAAATCCGCTTGTTTCGGTTTGCTATGAGGGCGGAAAAGTCGCGTATGAGTTTGGTGCTGAGTTTATAGTCGCGATCGGAGGCGGTTCACCTCTTGATGCGGCGAAGTCTATCGCGTCATATGCGGCAAATCGTGAGCTTTCACCGCTCGATATCTATACGGCACAGCTTAAACCGTCACTGCCGATCATCGCTATACCGACCACAGCCGGAACGGGCAGCGAGGTTAACTATTATTCGGTCATGACGCTTGACGGCAAGAATGTAAAAAAGACCTTCAAGAGCACGTATTCTTACCCGAAATATGCAATTCTCGATCCCAAATACACCGCTTCTCTCGGCCTTAATTATACCGTTTCCACCGCGCTTGATGCGTTCTGTCACTGTGTTGAATCTTATCTTTCACCGAGGGCAACGGAAATTTCGCGTATGTTTGCGGTAA
Organism: Clostridia bacterium; assembly: GCA_017466685.1. Classification (GTDB taxonomy): domain Bacteria; phylum Bacillota; class Clostridia; order Oscillospirales; family CAG-272; genus Flemingiibacterium. Next base: position 1,086 of record JAFTTS010000061.1, on the reverse strand, counting down.
TGGGAGCGCAAAAGCTCTATGCAGCACTTGCGAAGATGGCGGAAGTGAAAGACGATGCGAATGTTCTTGAAAATTTAAAGCCGTACCGTTATGAGCTGTTGACAGGCTCTTGTGCCGGCGGAATCACGATCAACACTGCAGGTACAGGCTCTAACCATCCGCTTGGCTACAATCTGACGCTTTACTATGGTGTTCCTCACGGACGTGCGTGTGGTGTTTTCATGGAGGAATATTTTGAATACAATTCGCGTGTCACCGAGGGAAAACAGCTTATCGAGAATTTCTGCCGTGAGCTTGGTGATGAACCTAAAACGGTTGCGGCAAATATTAAAAAATGGTCGGCAGTTGATGTGAAGCTCACCGATGACGAAATCGAGCTGTATCTCAACAATGTTTCGGGCGCGGGAAATTACGCGAACAGCCCGTATGTTATTAACCGCGACGAGATGAAGGAAATTTACGTGAGATTGTTTAAGTAAAACTCAAAAGCAGGCGTTTGTTTTTCGAAATTCAGTCGGGGAGATCTGATATTTCTGCTTAAAGCTTGAATAGAAGGCAGAATATGAAGCGAACCCGCATTCTTTGCTTATTTCGATAAGCGTTTCATCTGAATATTTCAACAGATACACGGCTTTTTCCAGTCGTGTATTTTTTAAATTCTCTGAAAAGGATGCGCCGTAAAGCTTATACATGATTCGGTCAAGCTGACGTCTGGAGATGTTTAATTTCTCGGCACATTCATTTGCCGTCATGTCGGAGCGTGAATAATTGTTGTTGAAAAGCAACTCGATTTTGAAGTAGTCGCGTCCGCTCAGTGCAAGCTCATCTGCAGGAAACAACATAGTGAAATCATCGCCCATAAGACGGAAAATCTCTGTGAAAAGCAGTGCAGAATAGCTTTGCATGGCGGTTATATATCCAAGCCTGCCGTTATCAATTTCGTTTGATATGGCCTCAATAAATCTTAGAATATTACCGTTTTCATCGTGCAGCTTTATCGGTGACGAAAAAAGCTTTTTAGCGGTATTATATGCGTGTAGTTCCTGCTTTTTGCTGCCGGTAGGGGCCTCAATGGAAAAACGCAGA
>JAFTTS010000060.1 GCA_017466685.1 Clostridia bacterium | reverse complement strand
GGTTCTGTTCTTCCGTAATATATTATCGCGCCGTCGAGAAGTAACGTCCCCTCCGATGTTCCCGAGCCGCTAAACGAAATCAGCGAATCAAGCGTCAGTTTGCCGTCCTTGAGATCTTCCGGGATCAGGGCAGTCAGCTCACGCCAACCAAGCGGCACAGTGTAATCCTTTGTAACGACATATTCGAGCGAGTGTTCGTTTCCGTCGGCATCGTGTACGAGCGCAGACAGAGTTTCCGATATGTCACCGCTCACCCAAAGCTTTATGCTCTCGGCGTCTTTGCCGATATGTACAGGCGTTTTTAATTTGAGAGCCGCCGCAAAACCTTCTTCGGCATCGGTATGATCATAGGTGATCTCAAGTGCACCGTCCGATTTGTAGCCTTTGTCGCTTTGTGTTATTTTTATATTTCCGCCTTCGGATTCAGCCATGAATTTTGTAATATCATTTTCGGTTTCAAAATCGGCAACAGTATCGGAAAAATCACCGATCTCAACAGTCACGGTTTCGGTAAATTCCCCATAGCTTATACCGATCTCAACCGTTCCCTCATAACCTTCACCGCCGAACGATTGGAAGTTTCCGTCCGTATCGAGGTAACCGAGGTCACAGATGAGCAACGCACCGGGATAAGCCACCGGATCTGCCGCCTTTTGTTCACCGTTAAGCGTAAACGAGAACGAACCGACATCACAAAGCAGCTCCTTCTTTCCGAGCATAGGCTCAATGTCTATTTCGACAAGAGTACCGGGACGGATCTTATCTGCACTCTGCGTAATCTTTATCGAATCGGGAGCGTCAACAACAATGACACTGACATCCCCCGAAATCTCGCCATCCGAACCTGCCACGGTCACATCAAGTCTGTATTCACCGGGGATATTTCCGGCAGTGAAGCCTTTTTCCGATATAGCGCCGACACCGTCCTCATATTCCTCGGCAAACGAAATATCAAGCTGATCTCCCGAAAGATACATATCTATCGGCATATACGCAGAGTCGAGCAGCTGTGCCGAAAAATCCACCGTGCTTCCACTGAGAATATACGGCGTGTTCGGAATAAGCGAAAGTGCACTCGGAACGCCGTCGGATTCAGCCTCACTCATAAAGAGTATCGCATTTCCGACCGTGCGGTAGCTTCCGTCTGCAGGATCGTTAACGTAAACACAGCTTGATTCACCCGAAGCTCTGACAAGAACCGTTGTCGAGCCGCCACCGTCAAGGTTAAGCGCGGTAACGCAGCCGAGCTCAGACATTACCGATGCAAGCTCTGTGATCTTAAGTCCGCGCGAAGCAGAGATACGTCCGTCAATGGCGAAGAACACCACGGTTCCGTCTTCCTTGATACCGACTGCGGTTCGCGGATGACTGATTTTTTCGTGATCCTCATCAATAATATCCTCCGGCATCTCGCCCTCATCGAGTAAAATGTCACCGCCGCCGATCGCTGTTACAACGTCACGCCATTCCTCATCGCAGGTGACATCAAACTGCAGAAGATCACCGACCGAGATATCGTCAAATTTACTGTAATCGGCATACGTCTCGGCAATCGATATAACAACACAGCCCTCGGGGATCTCCGTGTCGCATACGCCATCATAAACATCAAGAACCATACCGTAAACACTGCCCTCAGTCGGTATATCATCCTCCGGCATGACAACTATCTCACGGGAATTCTCGGTTGAATGCGTGCTGTCCGAATAATCCCTTGTCAGCAGGTAAACTCCCCATTTTGAGGGATATTTGTTGAACTGATTTATTTTATATTCGGCACCGTCATCCGAAACATTTGTGAGATTTATCGAAATGGACGGTTTTCCGATTATCGCGCTTCCGTCAGCCTTGAAGCCGAGCGCATATTTTGAATCGTCACTTGATATGATTTTTCCGTCGTCAATTATAACTCCGAGCGGCACACCCGTCTGCATACTGAAAAAGTCACCGTTGAGCGCGCCGAATATACTGTCGCCCTCCTCTTCGGCAGCCTTAACGAGCGCACCGACACGTCCCGGACCGTAAACTGTATTTCCCCAGCGTACAAGCGGAAGTGTTCCGCCGTCGGGATCGTATTCGAATATGTATGACTGCTGATTTTTGCCGTTATCGTCGGTTGAGTAAAGCTCTGAATATTTAAGCCCGTCACCAACTGTGTCGCGTTTTATATCGTATACCTCGCCAAGTCCCGTGTAGGATAGTGCACCGAGTGAAGTCTGCGAGAGCATGGCAGTCAGGATGAATGTGCAAATTGTTCTTTTTGTAGTGAGTTTCATTAAGGATTCCTTTCGCGATTAAAAATGGATGCGTGTATATATTGTACCATGATTAGACGGCGGCAAAATGTACGAATGTTATCCATTTTGTGAATAAACCAAAAATATTACATTCCAAATGAACGGATATTGGTCAAAATGTGATGTAAAGCTATAATCTTCCAAGAAAAAACACACCTCGCTGTCATTAAAACTCCCTTTTTCGCATATAGTGTTACGACATGAAAACACGCAAATGAGGTGAGCTACTTGTTATATGAGCGCGACGAGCGTCCGAGAAGGCTTGCGCTGTATCTGATAGAAGAAAAAAGCACGGTGAGAAGTACCGCCGCAGTGTTCGGCATAAGTAAATCAACCGTACATAAGGATGTTTCGGTCCGACTTGCAAAAATCGATCCCGCCCTCCATCGCGAGGTACAAAAGGTTCTCGAAACAAACAAGTCCGAGCGCCATATCCGCGGCGGTGATGCAACGAAACGAAAATATGAATCGGCGAAGCGTGAGCGCAGCGACTAAATGCAACTGCACTAAACTAACAAAGTTGCACCATAGCCGCCAATTGCATCGGTGGCTCAGTGGCTTCATTGTTTCTTTTGTGTATAACGCCGCTAACGCTGCTGAAGTTACTCTATACTTCATAGCACATAAAAAAGACTGCCGCATTTTGAAGTGTGACAGTCCTTTTTATATTGGTGTTATCTGATAAAATTCGTCCGCGCTTTGGCTTCACGTTCGGGGTATGCAACACCCGTTTCTTTTCCTGCGGCGATGGATTTTATAAGCCACGCCATGTTATCACCAAGTGCACGCATGACCTGCAATCCCTCAAGGTCCTGTTTCACTTCCTCGGGAGTGTTGCCGTGAACCGAGTTCCAATACTGCGAGGTGACAAGCGGCATATTGTTAATCTGGAAGAACTTGTTGAGCGATTCGAACGCCGCCGAAGCGCCTCCTCTGCGACATGATACGACTGCCGCACCGGGTTTGCCCTGCAGCTTCGAGCCGCCGCTGTAAAACATTCTGCCAAGGAAGCTTGTAACCTGTCCCGATGCTCCTGCATAGTGCACGGGCGAGCCGACGATCATACCGTCACACTCTGCCATTTTGTCCTGCGCCACCTCAACTGCATCACCACCGTATACACAGTGACCGTTTCCGAGCTTTGAGCATCCGCGGCAACCGGTACAGCTTCGTATAGGCTCTGTACCAAGCCAGAAAATCTCGGTTTCGATTCCGTTTCTGTTAAGCTGCGACGCAACCTCCGAAAGTGCGGTGTATGTGCAGCCGAACTCATGCGGACTGCCGTTTATGGGTAATACCTTCATGTGTTTTCCTCCCAAAAAATAATCTTGTTACTTTCATTTTACTCCCTCGCGGCAAATTTGTCAACCGTCACCGCCAAAAGCGCCTGAAAATTTACGAAAACTTTATTAATTACACTTCAAAATACTTGACATTGATGTTAAAATACATTATAATAATTATGTGAAATATTTTTCATTTTTACCATCACGAAAGGAAGCTTTTTAATAAGCGATTTACTCGATTATGTATTATATTGGCGTTGACCTCGGCGGAACAAATATCGCCGTAGGTGTTGTCGATCAGGACTATAAAATTATTGCAAAAGGCAGTGTTCCGACAAATGCGGAGCGTCCTGCCGACGATATCATGAAGGATATGGCTGATCTCTGCAAAAAGCTCGTCTCCCAGGCGAATCTCACTCTTGATGACATCGAATATGTCGGTATCGCTTCTCCCGGCTCGATCAATCACGCAACCGGTACCGTTATTCGTGCGGAAAACCTTCATTTTGAAAACACCCCCGTTGTAGATCTTTTAAAGAAGCATCTCCCCGTTAAAGAGGTTCTTATCGAAAACGATGCTAATGCGGCTGCTCTCGGTGAGGCTGTTGCCGGTGCGGCACGCGGTGTTGCTCACGCGATCATGGTAACGCTCGGAACAGGTGTCGGCGGCGGTATCATAATCGACCATAAGGTTTACTCCGGCTTTAACTTTGCAGGCGGTGAGCTCGGTCATATGTGTATCGAATACGGCGGCAGACAGTGCACCTGCGGAATAAAGGGATGTTGGGAAGCATACAGCTCCGCAACCGCTCTTATCAACATGACAAAGGAAAAGATCGACGAATGCAACAAAAATGGCATTCCGACCCTTATGAATGAAATTGCCGAAAAAGCCGGCAAGGTCAGCGGGAAGACCGCATTTGCCGCAATGAAGCAGGGTGATGCTCCCGCAAAAGAGGTCGTTGATATGTACATATCCTATCTCGCCTGCGGTATCATAAGCATGATAAACATCTTCCAGCCCGAGATTCTCGTTATCGGCGGCGGTATCTGCAACGAGGGCGATAACCTCATGAAGCCGCTTGAAGAATTGGTGTTCGCCGGAACCTTCACGGGAAGAAGAATAGCTGCAACAACTCTCAAAATAGCCGAGCTTGGCAATGACGCCGGAATTATCGGTGCTGCAGCGCTCGGTGGCTGACGCGCAAATATCGGACGGGCAAGGACCATTATTCGCTGTCTTGCTCGTCCGAAGTCTTATATCAGGTACGGTACGCTATGAAAACAAAAAAGATAAATCCGATATTCTGTATACTCTTTGCCCTGTGGCTCACGGGCGTTGTCATCGCGACGTTTTTTGATCTTGACATATCGCTTGCCATTGCAGACAGCGAATCACTCCTCGGACGTATACTCGAGGTTGCGGGTGAGCCTCCGGCGATACTTTTCACCTCGTTTAACTTCGCGCTCATTTCGTCATATCTTTTCAGATTTTCAAAAATGCGTGCAAGAGATATCACGCTCGCAGTGCTGTGTGCCGTCGGGTGCGTCGGAACAGTAATTTTCACCTGTATACAGACGCTCGACTATATATCGGAGTATTCGGGACATTTGCTTCACATCATATATGCTTTGATAGCGGCAGTTATTATCACAGTCTTTTTTGTAATGACTGCATTTTGCATGAACGAAAAATCGCTGAAAAAATATTTTGATACTGCCTGCCGTTGCGCCATTGTCGGCGTTGCAACATTTTTTATCATCTGGGCATTCAAGCTCACCTGGGGACGTGTACGCTTCCGTCAGGGCGGCTCTGATCCCGATGTTTTCACTCCGTGGTACCTGCCGCAGGGCTTTAACGGTTACTATTCCTTCCCATCGGGACACACCGCAAACGCAACCGTAATATTCTCATCCGTTTTTTACCTCAAATTTTTACCGGATAAATATAGAAAATACAAGCCGCTTATCGTAACGCTTCTTGCACTGTGGATAGTCTTTGTCGCATTTTCGAGAGTTCTCATCGGCGCACATTTCCTCTCCGACGTGCTTTTCGGTGCGGCTATAACCCTCGCAATAATTTATTTTACAAAAGGAAAAGATAAAAATGTACATTGATCCAAACGTATATACGTCAAAACCCGAAAACGAACGTCTTGCCAAGGAAATGCGCTGTTACGACCTGCTCGAATCGCTTGGCGTGCCGTACAACCGCGTTGACCACGATGCGGCGAATACGATGGAGGACTGTGCCGAAGCGAAGGCAGTGCTCGGCGTTAAAATATGCAAAAATCTCTTACTCTGCAATCAGCAGAAAACTAAATTCTATCTGCTTTTAATGGCAGGCGAAAAACAGTTCGTAACCAAGGATTTTTCAAAAAAGATCGGCTCGTCAAGGCTTTCGTTCGCGCCGCCGGAGTTTATGGAAAAATATCTCGACATCACTCCCGGCTCACTCTCCGTTCTCGGTCTTATGAACGATACCGAATGTGAAGTAACGCTTTATATTGACCGTGACGTTGTGTCCGAGGAATATTTCGGCTGTCATCCCTGCATCAACACCTCGACTATCTCAATGAAAACAAGCGATCTGCTTGATACCGTTATCCCTGCAACAAAGCACGAGATAAACTTCGTCGAGCTTGACTGAAAGGAAAAAAGCAATGGTTACAATAACCGCCGTGGAGCGTGCATCGCTTGCCGAAAAGCACGGGATACGTCCCGGAGATATACTGATATCAATAAACGGTCACGATATACGCGATGTCCTCGATTACAGATTTCGCCTGTACGAGGAAAAGATCACGCTAAAGATACACCGTGAGGCAGAGCTATTTGACGTGACGATAAAGAAAAGTGAATACGGCGACATCGGACTCGGTTTTGAAACCTATCTGATGGACAAAAAGCAGGCCTGCAAAAACAAATGCGTATTCTGCTTTATAGACCAGCTTCCCTGCGGTATGCGCGAGTCACTTTACTTCAAGGACGACGATTCAAGGCTCTCGTTCCTGATGGGAAACTATATCACGCTGACCAATTTAACCGACGAGGATGTTGATAGAATTATCGAAATGAAAACCTCTCCGATAAACATCTCCGTTCACACGACCGATCCCGAGCTGCGCGTCAAAATGATGAAAAACAAGCGTGCAGGTAAGGTGCTTGACTATATGCGCCGTTTCGCCGAGGCAGGAATATCGCTTAACTGTCAGATAGTCCTTTGCAAGGGCATAAACGACGGCGAAAACTTACTTCGCTCGATGCGCGATCTCACTGCACTGACACCGAATTTGCTCGGAGTTTCGATAGTGCCTGCAGGCATCACCGACCACCGCGACGGACTTCATCCGCTTGAACCGTTTACCGCAGAGGAATCAGCCGCCGTTATCGACATGGTGGACGAGTTTGCCGCAGAGTGCATGAAAAAATACAGCTCACGACTTTTCTTCTGCTCCGATGAGATGTACCTTGCCTGCGGACGTGAAATTCCCGACGAGGATTATTACGAGGGTTATCCGCAGCTTGAAAACGGCGTCGGTATGATACGTTCGCTTAAGTGTGAGTTCGACGACGAGCTTGATTTTCTCTCGGATTACGACCTCGAAAAGCCGCGTCACGTATCGATCGCAACAGGATATGCGGCGTACGATTTTATAAAGTCACTCGCCGAGGAGTTAATGCGTCGTGTACCAACGCTGAAGATTGACGTCCACCGTATCCGAAACGACTTTTTCGGCAAAAATATAACCGTGGCAGGACTTGTAACAGGCAAAGACTTACTCGCACAGTTAGGCGGAAAACCGCTCGGTGACCGTCTCATAATCCCATCCGTAATGCTCCGCGCAGAGGGAGATATGTTCCTTGATTCGATGACAGCCAAAGAGCTTTCCGAATCGCTCGGAGTACCGATCACGCCATCCGAAACAAACGGCACAGACTTCGTGTCGAAAATACTTTACTGACTATGAAAAAAACATTATTTACATTAATCGCGATCTTATCATTAACACTTTTAGTTTCCTGCTCCGACAAGGATACAGACAAAGAGACGGAAACAACCACAGACACAACTGCACAAGTAACCGAAGATACAACCGTCGACACGGTTGAAATCCCCGAACCCGAATATACGGTTGCAACCGAAATATACGCCGATATAACAAATGAGCGTGAGCTTGCATTCACATATCCGATATTCGAGGGAATCGAAAATGCCGAGGTGCTTAACACGCTTTTACTTGATGAATCAAAGGCGTTCATGGAAAACTACCTCACCTATAACCATCCCGGCGAAGGTTACTATTCCTATGACGTAAGCTCGGTGGAAGCTGCGTATATGAGTGACCGCTTTGCAAGCTTCATCTGCACAGGTTCACTTTACGCCGACGGTGCCGCACATCCGATATATTTTGCGTATACGCTGAATGTTGATGTGGAAAACGCAAAGCTGCTTTATTTTGATGACATCATCAAGGATTTTGACACGGTCACAGAGCTTTTTAAGAACAGCGAATTTTCATTGATCCCGAGCAAAATCAGCGAGCTCGATGCCGAGATAAACAAGCTTGCGCCCGAGGATCTTATCGGCTCATACAGCGAGCTTTACGGAATCTATCCACCGATATATTTCACCGAAAATGACGGCAGAGTGTCACTTGCGCTCTCGCTTGAAACTATATATACGCTCGGAAGTCACGCCGAATTTGAGGTGGAATACACCAAAGTCACCGATGCACTCACAGATGGAATACAGAATCTCTTGAAGGGAGAAAAATAATGTCAAAACCCGTAATCGCGATTGTCGGACGCCCTAACGTCGGCAAATCGACACTTTTCAATAAGCTCGCAGGTGAGCGAATATCAATCGTTGAGGATACGCCGGGCGTAACCCGTGACCGTATCTACTACGAGATCGAATGGAACGGACGCGCAATGATACTCGTCGACACAGGCGGTATCGAGCCTAAAACCGACGACATCATACTGCGTCAGATGAAAACTCAAGCGGAGATCGCCGTTGAAACTGCGGATGTCATCGTTTTCATGGTGGACGTCACAACCGGACTCACCGCCGCAGACCGCGACATTGCAACAATGCTCATAAAGAGCCGCAAACCGCTTATACTTGCCGTCAACAAATGTGACTCGGTCGGTGCACCGCCTATGGAGTTTTACGAATTTTACGAGCTCGGCATCGACGGAGAACCTATACAGCTTTCAAGTGTACACGGCACGGGCTCGGGCGATCTTCTTGACCGCGTTCTTGAGCTCTGCCCTGCCGATGAGGAAAAAGAGGACGATTCCGATCTCATCAAGGTTGCCGTAATCGGTAAGCCGAACGCAGGAAAAAGCTCGATCATCAATAAGATTCTCGGCGAGGAGCGTCTCATAGTTTCAAACATTCCGGGAACCACACGTGATGCAGTTGACACACGAGTTGAAAACGAGCACGGCAAGTTTATCTTCATCGACACCGCAGGTATACGCCGCCAGTCAAAGGTTGAAGACAGAATCGAAAAATTCAGTGTACTCCGTGCAAAAATGGCAGTTGAGCGTGCAGATGTTTGCGTACTCATGGTTGACGCTAACGAAGGCGTTACCGAACAGGACGAAAAGATTGCAGGTATCGCGCACGAATCGGGCAAGGCGTGTATCATCGTCATCAATAAGTGGGACACACTGGAAACCGAGGACAAGAACACTGTCGAATACGACAAAAAGGTTTACACCGCACTTTCCTATATGATGTATGCACCGACACTGTACGTCTCCGCAAAAACGGGACAGCGTGTCACCAAGCTTTTTGAGCTGATAAATTACGTGTATAACCAGAACTGCACACGTATCTCCACAGGTATGCTCAACGACGTGCTCAATGATGCAACCGCACGTGTACAGCCGCCATCCGATAAGGGCAGACATTTGAAGATCTACTATATGACGCAGATCAGTACACGTCCGCCGACGTTTGTGATCTTCTGCAACAACGCGGAGCTTTTCCATTTCTCATATCAGCGTTATATCGAAAATCAGCTGCGTGAGGTATTTGGCTTCCGAGGCACACCGATAAAGCTTATTGTACGTCAGAAGGGGGATAAAGAAGAATGAAGCTCTATGAAATTCTGCATGATGGATATATTCCAAGACTTATAGCCGGTGATGCGACGGGTATTGCGCTTTGGATAATCATTTTACTCTGTTTGGCAGTTGCCGTTATCTCCTATCTGCTCGGCGGACTGAATTTTGCCATCATCATTTCAAAATATAAATTTAAAGAGGATATCCGCACCTTCGGAAGCGGTAACGCGGGCATGACCAATATGCTCCGTACATACGGCAAGTCAGCTGCAGCGTTCACGCTTATCGGAGACATGGCAAAAGCGGCTGTATCGGTTCTTCTCGTCGGCACACTTTTGGCAGGTGAAGCAGGTGCATATATCGCGGGATTTTTCTGTGTTCTCGGTCATTCGTTCCCCTGTTATTACGGCTTCAAGGGCGGCAAAGGCATCGTTGTAACGGCAACAATGTTACTCTGCCTTGAACCGCTTGTATTTCTCATTCTTTTTGTCATTTTCGCGCTTATTGTCCTGTCAACGAAATATCTTTCGCTCGGTTCTATTATCGGCATGATGATCTATCCCGTGCTTCTTAACCGTATGTATCCCACCTTGAACGGCGGCTTACAGGAAGGGGCTGTACCGGCGATAATTTCAGTTCTCAATGCAGTACTTGTCGTTTGGCTCCATCGAGAAAACATCAAACGTCTCATGGAGGGCAAGGAAAACAAGTTCAGCCTTAAGAAAAAGGACAAATTTGTCAAATCTGAAAAGGAATCGGATGAAAACAAATAATCAATTCGGAGTTGTCTTGTTAAATAAGGCAGCTCCTTTTTTATTAAAAAATTATAGTTTAGCGATAAGTCCCCACCACAAAAATCGCATAAAAAACAAACACGTTGTAACAAAACTACAACCGCCCTTGACATAACGTAAATTTTGAGGTAAAATATAAGGTGAGATATTATTTTCTCTCATTAAAATAAAATAAAGAGGTAATAACCATGTCAGAGGACATCAAAAACACCGAAAAAGGCGGTATCTCCGTCGAAATCGAACACATATTTCCCATTATCAAAAAATGGCTTTACTCCGAAAAGGAGATCTTTCTTCGTGAGATCGTTTCAAACGCCTGCGACGCGGTTACAAAGTTAAAACGTCTTTCCTCGCTCGGTGAAGCGCAGATTGAGGATGAAAATTATAAAATCACCGTCACCATTGACAAAGCAGCACGTACGCTCACCGTTTCCGATAACGGCATCGGTATGACCGAGGACGAGGTTCGCAGATATATCTGTCAGATCGCACTCTCGGGCGCACTCGAGTTTATCGAAAAATATGAGGGTACGGAGTCTAAGGACGGTACGGCTGACGGCATCATCGGTCACTTCGGTCTCGGCTTCTACTCCGCATTCATGGTCAGCGACACCGTTGACGTTATCACTCGCTCATACACTGCCGAAAGCGGAGTTAAATGGGTGTGCAGTGAAGCAGGTGAATATGAGATCACTGCAAATTATTACCGTGCGAATCGCGGTACAGATGTCGTTATGCACATCATGGAAAGCGAAGCGGAATTTTTAGATGAGTACCGTATACGCGGTATGCTTGAAAAATACTGCTCGTTCATGCCCGTTGAGATCTATCTCATTAACGAGGATGCCGAAGAAAAAACAGACGACGATAAGCCTGCAGAAGAGCCGAAGCCGATAAACGATATCCATCCGCTCTGGCAGAAGGCACCGTCCGAATGTACAGATGAAGAATACGATCAGTTCTACCACAAGGTATTTAACGACTACCGTGAGCCGCTGTTCCATATTCATCTTAACGCAGACTATCCCCTCAACTTCCGCGGCATACTCTATTTCCCTCGTATCGCACATGAGTATGACAGCCTTGAAGGTCAGGTCAAGCTCTATTATAATCAAGTGTTCGTTGCGGACAATATCAAGGAAGTCATCCCCGAATTTTTACTGATGCTCAAGGGTGTGCTCGACTGTCCCGAGCTTCCGCTGAACGTTTCGAGAAGCTATCTCCAAAATAGCGGTTACGTTGCGAAAATTTCCGCGCATATCGTCAAAAAGGTTGCAGACAAACTCTGCTCGATGTACAATCTCGAACGTGAAAATTACGAAAATCTCTGGAGTGATCTCAAAACCTTCGTTGAATACGGCTGTCTGCGTGACCGTAAATTCTACGACCGCGTAAAGGGTGCGATCATTTACGCCACAACCGACGGAAAATATGTAACCCTTGACGAATATCTCGAAAAAGCCAAGGAAAAGCACGAAAAGACCGTTTACTACACCGCTGATATCACCGCACAGGCGCAGTACATCTCCATGTTCGCCGCTGAGGGAATCGACGTTGTTGTTCTCGACAAGATGATCGACACGCAGTTCATCAACATCGTCGAGCAGGAAAACGAGGGCGTGAAGTTCGTCCGTATAGACGCAGACGTTGCAGGTGCACTCAAGGCGGACGGAAGTGCCGAAGCGAACGAAAAGCTCGTCGAGATCTTCAAAGAAGTCAGCGGCAATAACGATTTAAAGGTAAGCTTCGAGCTTCTCAAAAACGAAAAGATTCCTGCCGTGCTCAACATCTCCGAGGAAACCCGTCGTATGGAGGATATGATGAAAATGTACCGTATGTCGGGCAAGGATATGGGCGGCATGAAGTTCCCTACCGATATAACACTTATCATCAACGCGGCAAATCCGCTCATCAAGCGTCTTTCTGACACAGCCGAAGCCGACGAAGCCAAGGCAAAGAAGCTTGCAAAGCAGGTCTACACCCTCGCACTTCTCGCACAGCGTCAGCTCACCGCAGACGAGCTTCAGACCTTCCTCGCTGACAGCTTTGATATTCTTGAAAATATCTGATTCATCAAACACCAACCATAACAAAAAACTCCGAAAGGATGATAATAACATGGCATCCGTATACGGCACAAAACTAAAGCTTTCCATCTTCGGCGAATCACACGGCGAAGCGATCGGCGTTGTCATCGACGGCTTTCCCGCGGGACTCAAGCTCGACTTTGACGCGATATCTGCATTTATGAAACGCCGTGCACCGGGCGGAAGCTTCTCGACCAAACGTAAAGAAGCGGACATTCCGCGTATCGTCAGCGGTGTTTCGGACGGCTACACAAACGGCTATCCGATCTGCGCCGTTATCGAAAACACCAACCAACATTCTGCATCATACCAGGATAAAATGACCGTACCGCGTCCAAGCCACGCAGATTTTGCGGCGGCAATCAAATACGGCGAGCACACCGAGCTCCACGGCGGCGGACATTTTTCCGGCAGGCTTACAGCACCGCTCGTTTTTGCAGGTGCACTCTGCTCGCAGTATCTTGCAACCAAAGGTGTCGAGATCGCCGCACATATAAAGCAGATGCTCGACGTTACCGACCGTGCGTTTGATATGAACGTCACAGCCGACACACTTCGCGAGCTTAAAACTCACGCTTTTCCGACGCTTGACGAGAAGGCGGCAACCGCTTTTGCAGATATCATCAATGCCGCGCAGGAAAAAGGCGACTCCGTTGGTGCGAAGCTCGAATGTGCCGCTGTTGGACTTCCCGTCTCACTCGGCGAGCATATCTTCGAGAGCGTTGAAGCGGAGATCTCACAGCTCATGTTCGCGATCCCGGCAGTCAAGGGTATCGAATTCGGTGCAGGCTTCGATTTCTGTAAAATGTACGGCTCGGAGGCGAATGATGCTTATGAGTATGTTGACGGCAAAATCGTTACAAAAACCAACAACTGCGGCGGTATCGTCGGCGGTATGACAACCGGTATGCCGATAATTTTCTCTGTTGCAATGAAACCCACGCCCTCCATCTTCACCGAGCAGGATTCGGTTGACATGGCAAACGGAGTAAATACCAAGCTGCAAATTAACGGCAGACACGATCCGTGTATCGCAGTACGTGCAGTTCCCGTTATCGAGGCAGGCTGTGCGGTAGCATTGACCGAGCTGATGCTTAAAGCAGATGGGAGGAAGCTCTGATGGCTGACACAAGAGGCGATATCAATTCGATTATAGGCGAAAATCTCACTCTGCTTTCACACGAATACTCATCCGCAGAGGAACGCAGACTCACACAGCTTCGCGAACGTGCACTTTTTATCTCGCGTACCACCTCCCTGCTCGATTCCGATAACCGCGCCGATGAATTTGACGCACTTTTCGATGACGGTACCGTTCACGACAGTATCCCCGAAACCGAGTTACATATCGCAGAACAGATGAACACACAGTTCTTTTCGGATAAGCTCACCGTCTGCAAATTTCTCGCCGAGGAATACCGTGCACGCAAAATAAACATTCTCGAAAAGCTTCTCGGTAACGAGCCTTACGGTGATGCAGTCAAAATCGCATACTTCCGTAACGCTTATGCTGATGCGGCATTCCGTATCTTTTCGGACGTAATTGAAAACCCTGCAGTAATATACGCCGAGGATTTCTCTGCCGTCTGCGAGGAGGTATATTACGGACGTGCCGATATGTGTATGCTTCCGCTTGATTCTTCGCGTGACGCTAAGCTCATCAGCTTCTACCGTCTCATCGATAAATATGAGCTCTCACCGATCTTTTCCTGCGATGTCACAACGCCCGACGGAAGCGTTACCACACGTTATGCACTTCTTGCAAAGTCACCGGCGCTCCCGAAGAACGAGGTCTTAACTAAATGTGACCGCTTCTTTTTCGAGTTCAGCCTTATACCAAGTGACGGTCCGATACTCTGTGAGGTACTCTCTGCGGCAAGTAAATGCGGACTTTCGCTATATAAGGTCGATTCGATTCCGCTTTCCTATAACGAAAGTGAGTTCTCCTGTGACGTGATATTAAAGGTCGGAAGTGTAGCGGGGCTTGAAGCGTTCGTGCTCTTTCTGGCACTTGCCATACCGCAGTATGAGCCTCTCGGTTTTTATCCGCACATAAGTCAAAAATAATGTATAACATTTTTAAAAATACCAAAAATAAATTGAAAGGATGCAACATATAATGAAAAAGACCATTTCCTATACAACACAAGGTACCTGCTCGCGTCAGATCGAGATCGTCTGCGAGGATGACACCATTGAGCGCGTACAGTTTCTCGGCGGATGCTCGGGTAATACACAGGGCGTTGCCGCGCTCGTCGTTGGTATGAATATTGATGAAGCAATCAAGCGTATCAAGGGTATCAAATGCGGTTTCAAGCCCACATCCTGCCCGGATCAGCTCGCCCTTGCACTTGAAAAGCTCAAGGCACAAGAGGCATAAAACAATTAAACGAATGGGGAGAAAAATATGACATACCAAGAAAATTACAAACGCTGGCTTGACAGTGAAAAGGTTGATGAAGAAACAAAAGCGGAGCTTCGTGCAATTGCGGGCGACGACGAGGAAATAAAGCTTCGTTTCATTAAATCGCTCGAATTCGGCACCGCAGGACTTCGCGGCACAATGATGGCAGGTACAAATGCCATGAACATATACACCGTTGCACACGCAACACAGGGCCTTGCCGACCTCATCAACAAAGAAGGCAAGGCAGACCGCGGCGTTGCAGTGGCGTTCGACTCAAGAAACAATTCCGAGCTTTATGCACACTGCGCGGCAAGTGTCCTCGCGGCAAACGGCATCAAGGTTAAAATATTCGACAGTCTGCGTCCCACACCTGTACTTTCGTTTGCGGTTCGCGAGCTTCACACTATCGCAGGCATCAATATCACCGCATCGCATAACCCGAAGCAGTATAACGGTTACAAGGCATACTGGGAGGATGGCGCACAGCTTCCGCCCGATCACGCGGCAACCGTTTCCGAATTTATCGCGGCTGCTGACATCTTTGACGACGTAAAAACAGTTGATTTTGATAAAGCAGTCGCTGACGGCATGATCGAATATATCCCTGCTTCTCTCGATGAAGCATATATGAAAAATGTCATCGCCGAGGCGGTCAACCCGGGCGTAATCCGTAAGGTGGCAGACGAGCTCGAAATCGTTTACACTCCGCTTCACGGCGCAGGTTACAAAATGATTCCCGAGGTACTTCGCCGCGTCGGACTCAAGCATATCGACGTTGTAGATGAGCAGATGGTGCTCGACGGTAACTTCCCGACCATCTCTTATCCGAATCCCGAATTTCCCGAGGCGTTTGAGCTTGGAATCAAGCTTGCCGAAAAGGTTAACAGCGACCTCATCATCGCAACAGACCCCGATGCTGACCGCGTTGGTATAATGTCACGTGACAAATCGGGCAAGTTCGTTCGTTTAACCGGCAACCAGGTCGGTGCACTCTTGCTTGACTATATCATAACCGCATATGAGGAAACCGGTATGCCCGAAAATCCCTATGCGATCAAGACCATAGTTTCAACCGAAATGATAACAAAGATCTGTGCCGAACACAATATCCGTCTGCACAATGTCCTGACCGGCTTCAAGTTCATCGGCGAGGTCATCAAGCAGTACGAAAAGACCGGACACGATAACTATATCTTCGGCTTCGAGGAAAGCTACGGTTATCTCAAGGGCACATATGCACGCGATAAGGACGCGGTTGTTGCAACGATGCTTCTCTGCGAAATGGCGGCATATTACAGCACCAAGGGAATGACACTCTGCGACGCAATGCAGGGACTTTACGACCGTTACGGCTACTACGACGAGGGTACGGCTAACATCTACATGGAGGGACTTGACGGTCTTGAAAAGATGAAGAATCTTATGAACCGCCTTCGTAACAATCCTCCGTCTGAGCTTGGCGGCTATAAGATCATCGAGCGCCGCGATTATCTTAACGATACGGTACTCGATATCGAAACGGGCAAGGTCACATCGACGGGACTTCCCTCATCGAATGTGCTTTATTTCGTAACCGAGCCGGGAGATGTGATCGTCATCCGTCCGTCGGGAACAGAGCCTAAAATCAAGATATATATCCTTGCGCACGACGTTTCACTTGAAGCAGTGCACACAAAGATCGAAGCATACGAAAAGGTTACAGATACCTGGGTTGAATAAAAATTTTTGGAGCAGTTTTAATAGGCTGCTCCTTTTTGTTTGGCTTTGTGGGATTTTTATGGGTATTGCAAATTCATAAGGTTTGTGATATGATATAAACTATAAAATCAAATTTGACTTGGAGAAAAAACATGAACATTGACACAAAAGAGCTTTTAAACAGACTTTCAAAAGCGGAAAACATCAAGGAATTTATCGATGAGCACGAAGCGGAATTTTTAAGCATTTCATTCACAGAATACCTTGGCGAAGCCCTTAATCACAAAAATATGATCTTATCCGAAGTGGCAAAGGCATCGGGACAGGGCGAATATGTTTACAAGGTGTTTCGTGGTGAGCGCAAACCGAGCCGTGACGTCGTGCTTGCAATTGCGATAGGAATGAAAATGAACACGGATGAAACCACGCTTCTTTTGCGTATAGCCAAGCTTGCAGCCCTCGATCCGAGAGACAAGAGGGATTCGATCATCCTTTATTCGCTCAAGGAAGGGCACGAAATAGATAAAGTCAACGATCTTCTCTATGAAATGAACGAGCAGACATTATAAACGTGTAAAGGAGGACAACAAAATGCGTGAAAGTGAAAAATACAAATTATCAACATACAGTGTCATTGAAACCTTACGCAAAACGGACGATTCCCTTGTTGAGCTGGTTGAGTCAACGACGGATTCAAAGAAATACGTAAAAAAGACCTATAACTCCGATAAAAGAGCCGTATACAATATGCTTAAAGAGATTGAAAACCCAAACATTCCGAAGGTATACGAGGTTTTCTTCGGCGAGGATACGGTTGTAATCGAAGAATATATCGAGGGCGAAACGCTTGGAGCGCTGATCGACGGGGAGCATAATTTCTCAAAAGCCGAGCTTGAAAAAATAACAAAGTGCCTGCTTGATGCCGTCTCAACCCTGCATGACAAAAATATCATTCACAGGGATATCAAGCCGAGCAATATCATCATCAAAGCAAACGGTGACGCGGTTCTTATCGATTACAGCATCGCACGTATCTATTCGCAAAGCCGCTCCGATGACACCGAGCATTTCGGAACAGTCGGCTATGCGGCACCCGAGCAGTACGGCTTTTCACAGAGCGACTGCCGTACCGATATATACGCGCTCGGAGTCACACTGAAGGCTATATCAAACAAAAATAACACCCGGGCTTCACTTAGCCGTGTCATATCGGGATGTACCGAATTTGATCCGAACCGCCGTTTTCAGAGTGTGGACGAGATCAAAATCTGTTTGAAGCAAGCCGATAAAACCGCCAAAACCAAGCTTATTTCGACAATCATACTTGCGGCACTCATAATTTCCGTGGCTTTAGTCATCATTCTGAATCTCAAAAATGATAATGACTCACCGCAAGCCGGTCAAAATGAAGATGATACCACCGAAACGCAAGCATTTGTCGGCGATGAGCTGTTATATGAAGTCACCGAGGACAGAATCGTTGACGTTTCCGGCTCGGATGTGGAAATTCCCTGCCTGCAGTTAACGGAAGAACGCGAATATACGTCCAAAATAAACCTCGGCGAGGGTGTATCGGATATAATAATCAGCGCAAAGCAAAACGGCACAACGTTCGAGATAACGCTTGGCGGAGGAGAAGCCTTCACGTTCACCGACGACTCCGACACGTCCATTCTGTCGTATCCCGACGGCAGCACCATGTGTGAGATCATCCTCTATGACATGAACGGTGACGGCATCGCAGAAATCATCCCCGTAATGGCTAATGCAAAAAGAGCAGAATGGTCTGACGGAAGTGTGGTACTGCTGCGGAATTATTCCCTTGCCTGGTGTATTTATTATGACAACGGTACATTCAAATGTGCAGATGAAAAAATGACGGCAGAAATGGACGCATTCAAAATATACGCCTCAATGCCGGGATGCATCAACGCCGACTTCCCGGGCTATTACAATATGAAAAACGGAGAAATAATCTTAAACTGAAAAATTGGACTCCGAGTCCAAGACATAAGCGATATTATGTGGTATAATATCCTTTAAACGAGAATTGATAGATATAAACTTTACGACAGTGAAAGGAAGCATAAAAAATGAGCAAATACTGTATAAAATGCGGCAAGGAACTTAAGGAAAGCGACATGTTCTGTATTGCTTGCGGCACGAAGCAGGAAACGAGTGTTCCGCCTGCAGCACCGTTCACATCGCCCTCTCCTCAAACCGAGACATTAACATACCCCGGCACAATGGGAACAACACCACCGACATATCCCAAAGCACCGCATTATCCCGTGAAAACAAAGAGAAGCAAAAAGCCTTTGATATTCATAATCGGTGCGATTGCTGTTATTGGTATTGCGGCAGTTCTGTTGATTATGTTTTTGAATCGGCCAAAGGGACTTATGGACCTTGATGAGGTTGAAGAAAAATTAAACGAGGCTTATATTCAAGTATGGGACGGCTACGAAGACGATTATGAAGGCGTAAAAAACTTCAAGATCGAAGACGTCGACGATGAAAACTATGACCAAGCATTCAGCTGTGACATCGTCCGTGCCGAAGACAGTATCATGGGACTGATTGCAATCGGTCATGCCAAGGACGGAAAGCTTATAGAACTTCACGTTATGTGTATGGCTTTTGAAGACGATTTCGATAAGTTAAGCGACTACGAAAAAATTGCTTATGAAGTGATCGTAGACTTCCCCGTTACTATTTTTGAGGAAGACATCAAAATTTTCAGCGACCTTATGACCTTCCATGATGAAATGGATACGGTTGATGACTATGGAGGATACAAAAAAAAGACCGTCATCGGAGATATTGAATATACGTATTCAGGAGGTGTCGGATACGGATTAGCTTTGTCTGAATTTAACATTCGATATCTTCCGGAGTTTGAGGAGGGGTACTTTGAAGAACTATATGGCAGCGACGATGACTCCTCCACTGAAAGTGATGCAAGCAATATCGCAGAAGCGGACTGGAATGTTGTCTATGCAGACAAGATCGACGAATACCGTCAAGCCATGACAATGGACGCTGATTCCTTTAATGAAAAATATGATTATGGTAGTGATAACAGCTCGATCAACGCATTTATAACAAACTACATCAGATACAGTGGTTCAATTGGATACTCGTTTTACGATATTGACGCAAACGGCACCTCAGAGCTCATTTTTGCTGATATGACCTCAGATAATATTATCGACATTTACACAACGCATGACGGAAAAACAATCAAGCTATTTGAAGATTGTTACTTCGGGGAAAGATCCCGTGTCCATGTGCTGAATGACGGAAGAATCCTTAATGAGGGCTCAAATAGTGCCGCATCTTCTTCCTGCGATATGTATATATTAGACGGAGTTATCGGAGAGGTGGTATTAACAGAGTCGTATTACTGTGACGGATGGAATGGTCCTGATCCCTATATGACTGAACATACATATATGGATGAAAACGAATATTATAAAATGGTCGCTGATTGGCTTGCTTTATCAGCCTATAATAATTTCTCCTGGACGACAATCGAGGCAACGCCCAAGCCCGCTGATATAACCCAGTCTACTGCGCCCGTAACCACTCACACGCACAGCTACAGCAGTTGGTCGGACGACAAAAACGGTTACACTCATTCGAAGTCTTGCTCCTGCGGCGATGACAAAACCGACATACACACTTTCGGCAGCGGAAAGATTACAAAGCAGCCGACAGAAACTGAAACAGGCACCGAAATATTCACCTGCGTGGAATGCGGTGCATCCAAAACAGAAACTCTTGCAGTTCTCAATCACACCCACGATTACACCACCTGGTGGGCAGACGACCGAAACGGATACACTCATACGAGATTTTGCATCTGCGGTGATGAAGACACCGAGGCACATACTTTCGATCAGGGCAAGATTACAAAACAGCCGACAGAAACCGAAACGGGCATTAAAACATACACCTGCTCGGAATGCAGCGCAGAAAAAACGGAAACCATCGCGAAGCTCGACCACACTCACCGTTATGGCAGTTGGTCAGATAACCGTGACAACTCCACTCATTCAAGATCCTGTTCCTGCGGTGATAAGGAAACCAAAGCACATTCATTTGATTCGGGCAAGGTTACAAAGCAGCCGACAACAACTGCAACTGGCATTAAAACATATACCTGTCCGGAGTGCGGCGCAGAAAAGACGGAAACCATTGCGAAGCTTGAAGCAGCAGAACATACTCACAGCTACGGAAGCTGGATGGATAACGGAGAATATAATCATACAAGAACCTGCTCTTGTGGAGAAACGGAAACCGAGTCACATTCTTTCAATTACGGCACGATTACAAAACAGCCTACGACAAACTCGACCGGCATAATGACATACAACTGTCTTGTATGTGACGCAACGGAAACCGAAATCATCCCCAAGCTCGAAGCCAGTGAACACACTCACAGTTACAGCGATTGGTTCGATAACGACAATGAGACCACACATTCAAGATCATGCTCCTGCGGCGATTTCCAAAGCGAAGAGCACACTTACGATGCCGGAACAGTTTTGCAAGAACCGACAACTACCGAATACGGATATATAGAATATACCTGTACTAAGTGCAACGCATACAAGGTAGATTTGATTGATCCTCCTATGCAAAATTATGACTATTCGTGTATTTGCAATTACTGTGGACATAATGACGGTATTATGAATTTGCTTCTTGAGAAAGGCGTAAAAACCGATGTGATCTGGGATTGCAGTTCATGCGGACAGCAAAATTGGAACTATATAACTTGGAATGGAAGTACATAACAATGAGATAGTAATTCCATCATAACACCGTAAATCCCCAAATTTATACTATACGGAGGAAAAAACAATGTTTTGCAACAAATGCGGTTCACCTTTAGCGGACGGCTCTGCTTTTTGCAGTAAGTGCGGAGCGAGGATCGGCAGCTCAGATTCTCCTATGTTCCCACCGACTGCAAGCATCGATTATAAGCCGGAGAACAAAGCGGCAAATTTCTTCAAAAATGCTTCACTTCTTTTAAGCGGACTCATCACCTGCCTTTTAACCTGGCCGATGGTTGCGTGGTTTGAAACAGATTTACGTCTCGCAGGTGCTGTTTACTCTCTGATAAAGAAATACAATGACTACGGAGAAAAACGGGTTTGGGATAATGCAGTTACCGCGTCGGAATTATTGAGTGTTTTCTGTTTTATCGGTGTTGCGCTCGTCGTTTTGGGAATTGTATTTTTCATTCTCAGAGCGAAAGGGGTTATACCGAAATCCAAGATAATTCCCATCTGCTGCTTCGCCATTCCGACGGCGATCATTATCTTAATTGCAATTTTCACTCATCCCGCAATTTTCAGATATGAGTCGACCTTCAGTTACATAATATACTAAAAAACCTCGCATAAAAAGATACACCTTACAGCCGATTGTTTTTTCGGTATAAGGTGTATTTTTATTTTAATAATCTATATGATGTAAGCGTCGTTTTGGATCAATTCTCATCGTTAGCAAGCTCGCAGTAACGCCAAAGCATGGTCGACGCCTCGGCACGAGTTGCACTTCCCTTGGGATCGAGCACCTTTTCGGGCTTACCCGTTACAATGCCGTTCATACTGCACCAGCACATCGCTTCGTATGCCCACTCGGAAAGCTCCGAAAGATCGGTATAATCCATTCTGAACATCCAGAGTCCCTTGAAGCCGCCGCCCTTGTGCTGCTCATAACGGTAAATGATAGCCGCTAACTGTTCACGGGTAATTGCATCATCAGGCCCGAATGCCGTGGCACTGTAACCCTCGATAATCTTCTCGGATGCCGCCCAACGAACTGCCTCGGCATACCACGCATCCTGCTCTACATCCTCAAAGGTCATGAGATAATTCACAACAGGTTTACCCTCAAGTCTCCAGAGCATCGTTACAAGCATCGCACGGGAAAGCTTGCCGTCAGGAGCGAAGATGCCGTCTCCCATGCCGCTCATAAGTCCTTTTTCGATAGAATAGTGAACGCCGTCGTGATACCATGCATCAGCTTCAAGATCGGCAAAATCGGCAAGAGGACAGTCCTCGTCACGCTTGCATTCATCATCCGTCTCCTCGGGCTCGGTGGGATCAATTTCCGTTTCGGTCTTATCGAATGTCGCACAGACAGTAACGTTACTCATCGGCATTTCGAAAGAGTAAGTTCCATCATCGTTTTTCGTCACTTCAATGATTTTTCCATTTTCATCGGTGATCACAACCGCCGAAGCTTCATATCCCTCTTTCGGAGTTACTGTTACTGTAACCTCACTCTTTGCGGATGCTTCGGTCTTGTCCGTCGCAACATCACCGCCGACCATACCGTGTGCAATGTTCACATCAAACTTGACAAGTACAGGAACCAAGGGGGAAATATCAGTGCTCCACTTTGCATACAGGGTGATATTCTCCGCAGGCATGGTTGTAAACTCATATTCGTCCGTAAGCTCGGGATCTGCATACCAGCCTGCGAATTTAGCCGCAAACTTGGTTGGTGACTTCGGTGCACTTATGCTCGTGCCATAAACCTGCGTAATGGGAGCGACCGCACTTCCGCCGTTCGTATCGAAGGTAACGGTGTATGCGCGAACAATTTTTGCCTCAGTTAATCTGTTTCCGGCTGCATCAACGAAGTAAGAGCGAGACATCCATTTGTCGTAATAGTCCCAATCCCAGTCATCCCAAACCCCGGTATAAATCCAATCATCGGTAACAATGACAGCACCGGAGGCTTCAACAAGTCCGTCGCCAAGGATGAGTGCCGCAGGATCGTCTGTCGGCTCATTGTTCTCTGAATTTTCGTTAATTCTTCTTGCAAGGATCGCCCAATTTTCGCCCTTGGCGGTAAGCTCGCCGCTTTCTACGGAAAGTATCTCGTTGGTGTAAACACCTGCGCCGTAGCCTTCTGCAGTGACTTTGGCATCGTCTGTGATCGTGATACCGCCGTTTGAGCGGAAAGCGTCATTTTCATCGGAGGTAACCGTTACCTCACCGCCCGAAATGATGACCTCACCGTAGCAATAGAGACCGTTATCCCATTCGGACTGTGCAGTTACGGCGGAGTCTTTAATGACGATATCGCCCCATCCGCAGATTGCCGCAAAGTCAGGCACTTCCGCAGTGACTGTGCTGTCTTCAATTACAATGTCACCCTCTGAATAAATCGCATTTTCGAGTGCCGTCACATTAACAACGGAACCGTTTTTGATGGTAATTCCGCCGACCGATGTGATAGCCTGATAATATTTAGGCTCGGAGATGGAAACATTTGCATTGTCAAGCGTAATGGTCTTATTGGTGTGGATCATATCGCCGCTTGTTTTTGACCCGGTTGTCACAGCAAACTCAAGAGTTACATCCTGTATTATGATGTCACCG
>JAFTTS010000059.1 GCA_017466685.1 Clostridia bacterium | reverse complement strand
GTCAGGCTCATGTTCGTCCCACCGAAGCGAAGGCATTTATAGAGAAATACAAATTCGACTTTATTATAGGCTCGCTTCATAATATGCGTGAATATCCCGATTTCTTTTTCTTAAAATATGAGATGATGACGCCCGAGTTTCTTAATTATCTTGTTAAGCGAAATATCAAGGAACTCTCTGAAATGGTGGACCTCGGTATGCTCTCAACCCTTGCCCACATTACATATATAAACCGTTACATGACCATTTGCGGTATTAAATTTGATTTCAAGCCTTATTATGACGATCTGTCCATGCTTTACAAAAAGCTGATTACAAGCGGTAAGTCACTGGAAGTCAACGCCTCCGGACTTCGCCGAGGGGATATCACAATGCCCGGACGTGACCTGCTTTCGCTTTACCGTGAATGTGGCGGCGAGGCTGTTACGCTCGGCTCAGATGCACACACGGCAGAGGACGTCGGAAAGGGAATAGAGGAAGCGGCATCAATGCTTCGTGAGCTTGGTTTCAGATCACAGACCGTCGTAAGGGACGGCAAGCTTACCCAAATCGAACTTTAATGAAAGGTTACGCCAATGCTTGATTCAACATTCAGTCTGTTATATCCGAATGCAGACGAACCTTCGGGCGAAAAGGTAAATGTTTCCGATGCGGTTATTTCCGAGCTGGGACTTGACTATTTGCTTGAGCTCACAAATTCAAATCTTTCAGACTATTTTACAGTAGATAAAGCCACAATTGAATATCGTCTTGCAACTGTTAACGATATGCTCGAAAATCCGAGTATCGTTGACACGCTGAAAAGTGTTCTGACGCTGCTTAACGATATAATCGAGCTTCGACGCATCAAGAGTGAGACCGAGGTTGCCAAGAATTATCTTTACAGCATCACCGAGATCGAGCTTTATATAGATATCGTTGCACGTCTTGCAAAGGGCTTCAAATCGGTACGCGATAATGTTAAATCTCCCGCTTTTATAAAGCTGACGCAGACCGTTACCGAGCTTTCGGAGAGCGAATATTATACCGATCTCAATAAGAAGCTAAACGAGCTTACGGCAAAGGTACACGAGGTCAAATCCATCACAATCGGTGTCAATCTCGATTCGGAGTTTCGTCCGATGGATGCAGGTGTCGTCAGCCTTAACGCAGAGCATTTCAAATCGGGCAAGGTTATCGATAAGATACTGCGTATGGACTTCAAGAACGATGATTACACCTGTATCGCATCACTTGTTCCGTACACACATTCGCAGACCGATAACGCAAAAATCGCTTTCTCAAATGCATTCAACAATGCAATGAACGATATTTTCAAGGCAGATATACGTCAGTGGCGTCAGCTTGTGCAGGCGTATGTACTCTCAAACACCGATTTTCTTCTGCGTATCATGCCCGAGATCGAGTTTTTAACCAAGGCACAGCATTTGCTTCTCGCCCTGAAGAGCAGGGGACTTTCACTTTGTACGCCCGAAATCGCCGATATGGATTCACGCGAATTTGCGGCAGTCGGAATTTACAATCCTTGCATCGCTCTGCAGGTGGATGCTCCGATGGTTAAAAATAACATCGATTTTGACGAAAAGGCGAAAATATACGTTCTCACCGGTCCAAACCGCGGCGGTAAATCTGTTATAACCTGTGCGGTAGGCCAGGCTCAGGCGCTTGCCCAGTTAGGCTTACCCGTTCCTGCGGATTCGGCAAAAATATCCCCAGTTACCGCGATTTACACCCATTTCCCAACAGACAGCGGTGACACGGTTGAAAAGGGCAGACTCGGCGAGGAATGTGCCCGTCTTAATGAAATATTCGACACGGTTGATAAGTACAGTTTGGTTCTGCTTGACGAATCGTTCAGCTCCACAGGTTCATATGAGGCGGCTTATATCGCTTCCGAGGTGCTGATCGGCTTTTCGATCGTCGGCTGCAGATGTCTCTTTTCAACCCATCTTCACGAGCTTTCTTCACAGCTTGATGAAATTAATAAAAAATGTGCAGAGCAGGGTGGTGTGCCGATTGATACCCTTGTTGCCGGAATAAACGGTGCAGAGCGTTCTTTCGAGATCACACGAGCCAAGCCCGACGGCAAATCCTATGCACGTGACATTGCAGATAAATACGGACTTTCTTACGAAAAAATCATGGATCGCGTTAAAGCGAAGAAATAAACGAGGTAATTACTATGGAAAACAACAACGAGCTTTTACAGCTTCTCGAAAACGACAGCCGACTCACGCCCGAACAGCTTGCAGTCATGCTTGACAAGGAAGTCGGAGACATTAAAAAGCTTATTAAAACTTACGAAAAGGACGGCGTTATTCTCGGTTATAAAACCCTTGTTGACTGGGATAAGACCGACCGTGAATATGTTACGGCGCTTATCGAATTAAAGGTTGCACCGCAGAGAGATCGCGGCTTCGATAAGGTTGCGGAGAAGATTTACAACTATCCCGAGGTGCAGTCGCTTTATCTGATGAGCGGCAGCTTTGACCTTGCGGTGTTCATCGAGGGACGCACGATGAAGGAGGTTGCATTCTTTGTTGCGCAGAAGCTCGCTCCGATTGAATATGTTGTTTCAACATCAACCCATTTTGTCCTTCGTAAGTACAAGGACAAGGGTGTTGTTTACGGTCCTTGCGAGGTTGACATGAGAGGTATGATGTAAGGTGGATTATTCAAAGATTTTATCGGCGACTGTTCAAAATGTTCAGCCGTCCGGAATACGAAAGTTTTTTGATCTTTTAAACGATAAAAAAGATGTTATTTCATTAACCGTCGGAGAGCCTGATTTCCTGACACCGTGGCATATACGTGAGGCGGGAATCGAGAGTCTCCAACGCGGTAAGACATACTACACATCAAACGACGGTATTATAGAGCTTCGCCGCGAAATATGCAATTATCAGAATCGCCGTT
>JAFTTS010000058.1 GCA_017466685.1 Clostridia bacterium | reverse complement strand
TGCCATTTTGATTTCCTTTCAAGTTAAAGTTTATTCAGCGCTTCTCTGCTTTATTCGCCCTCGTCATCATCTGGAGGGTTTTTGAATATCTCATCAATGATGCGGTTGTATAATTCAAAATGTTCGTCGCCTGTGATGGGTAATATTCCCGTGAAATTACCACCACCGTTTTTGAAAAGACTTGTCGGCATCATCAAATGCTCACGGTAGATCGGAAACGTCTTTGAAAACGCCGTACATTCGGGAGTGATACCGTTTGTGCAGAAGGTTGCACCGGGCGCATGAGGATCGGGCGATTCCTCGCGTATATATTCGTCGTACCAATCTTCAACGGAAATACATCCGCGCAGTGTTTCACGGAAATTCTCCACGTCGTCGTGTGAATCCGAAACCATCGCGAAACGGTAAACTTCATCCTTTATATAAACCTCAGCCTCGGCGCGGTACTGTCCCTCCGAGAATCCACCGTCTATGAAACGCACAACAGACGTTCCGCCGATGTCAAAGGGTTCGATCGCCGATTCATCACTGATAGCCCAGTTTTTTCCGAGCGGTGATTCTGTTCCGTCACCGTTGTATCCGTAGCTTATAGCACATTCAAGACGAAAACCGTTCTTTGTATCACCGGAGAAAAATACGTCCTCACCGTGTGAAATTTCGTTGCGTGTGAAATATCCCGGGAGACTAAATCTGCGAAGATAGTGACCGAAGCCGTAATATATCTCATCGCGGAGATAACCCGGATCAAAATGCAGCTCATAATCGCGCACAGTGTCACAGTGAAGCGGTTCACGCTTTATAGCGGCACACAGACGTTTGTACACCTCGCGAGGAAACAGTGCCTTCGAATCGAGCTTCAGTGCCATTTCCAGATCCTCGATACACTGAAGTATCGCAACCTGCTCCTGAACCGAGAAATTTTCGTCCTTCGCACCGACTGTGCTATTGCAGATTATATTAAAAGCTTCCTTTATATAATAGTCAGAGTCATCCTTTGGGGTATTGCGGATAAGGAAACGGTGATCGCAGACATACGAAAAGCCGTATCGCTCGATCTCACCGAGCAAGCGTTCGATGTCGTAACGTCCGAGCGGTGTTACAAGCGAGCCTCGTATCGGCTTCGGTTCAAATGCATCCGTTCCCCAACCGAAATAAGCCTGCAGACCGTCGCGGTCATCGTTTATTGCAAATGTAAGCTGTTGGCGAAGGGGCTGATAAAATGCACGGCGAAGCTTGTCAAAATCCTTGTCCGAGGTGTAAGTAACACGCGGATCTTCAACAAAAGAAACCGACTCACCTATAAAGCCTGCAAAAAGCTCCGCGATTTCGACCGCCTCTGCATAAACGCCCGCACCCGAAAAACTGCAGTCAATGTCACCGCTGATGCGAGCTTCACCCGAAGCATAGAAAATATCAAGATAAGAGTTCGAGGCTAAAAAAACGGAAAATCCATCCGGCTCGGGCGTTATCTCGAAATCATTATCTGTGAAAAACTTTTTGATCAGCGGCACACAGTCTCTACCATCAACGCCGTCTATCGTGAAGAAAAGATGAAGCGGAGGATATTCGTCATCGGGAGGTGGAAGTGTGTCGATGAAGGATATATCGTTGTCCTCCGAGTCCTCGAAAAGACGGTTGCCGTCAGAATCAAGAATGTCGACGCAGAGATATCCGGCAAGTGTTCGCAAAAACCATTCGGTTTCGGAATCGGTTGCATCCTTTTTGTCGATGGTCAGAATAACCTGTCCGACTGCACTCGGTGACGGCAGATAAAGACACGAGCCCTTATAAAGAAGCGTGTTTATAACCTTATTGACCGCATGAGCGCAAAGTCCGATCCCAAGCTTTGCACTCGAGTCGGACAATACAAAATATTCGTTCATTTTTAACCTAAAATACGCAGAATGTATGCGGCAATGGTCTTTGTGTATTCAACCAGCTTGTCGCATTCGATAAATTCGTTCGGCTGATGTGCGCCGCCAATTTCGCTGAAGTCGCGTCCTATACCAAATCCATAAGCTCTGCTGCTGCCGTATTTGGAGATGACAGACAGATCGGAAAGACAAGAACCGCAAACAAGAGGCAGGTTGGCATTTGCATCTTTTGCAGCCTCAAGCATTGTTTTGATATCATCACTGTCGGGAGCGCACCAGACATAATGGAAGAAACGAACCTCGGGCGTGAATCCGTCACCAATTATTCCGAGAGGTGCAAGACGCGATTTGATGGCATTGTCAACTTCGTCAAATTCAGCAAGGATGTCTTCCTTTGAGCTGTCGGTATAGAATGTAAAGTAAACAGAGCCTCTGCCAAGGTCAGCACCGTGATCGCCTGCACGTGCACCCATATAACGCAGTGATGTTTCGGGAATGATAGTTCCTGCATAGAAAGGATTTTCCGAAAGCTCCTTTTTGCGTCTCGCGGCGAACTTGTCAATTTCCTCAATAACAATCGGGAGCGCACTTGCAGTAAGTCTTGCACTGTCTACGGTGTCTGCAGTGTGAAAATCATACACATATTCCGAACCGCCCGAACCGCAGTGCCAGATCTGATCAGCACGTCCGTCCATGCTGACAATACTCGGGCAAGGATATTTAAGTACAGCCGCAAGCGCACCGTGTGAGCCGCCGTGCTCCTCGTCGGAATATGCGGCAAAAAGAAGATTTTTCTTCGGAACAAAGCTTTCTTCCTTGAGAAGCTTCATGATGAACATAACAGTCGCAAGAGCATACTTATCATCGCAAGCACCGCGTCCCCAAATTTTACCGTCGGCAATGTCACCCGAAAGCGGATCACGCTCCCAGTTTGCAAGATCACCAATCTCAACAGTATCAGTATGTCCCATAAGCATCAGTTCATCAACATCCTCTGCGCCCTTGTAACGTGCAACGACGTTGTATCTTTCCTTAAGATTATGTCCGGGCAGATAGTCGGGATGCTCTGTGAAACCGTCAAGAGAAAGCGGAGAGAAAAGGTCGCTTTCAAGTCCCATGTCAAGACACATTTTATGTATCAGCTCGGCGAGCTCTTTTTCGTTTCCGCAGGTGCGATAGTTTTCAGTGTTGATTTTGATGAAAGTTGAAAGAAGCTCGAAAAGCTCTTCCTTTCTGTTTTCAATTAATTCAAGAATACGTTTGGTTTCCATTTTATTTCCTTCTTAAAAATTAATTTTATATGTTGTGGATAACGTCAGAAAGCAGCATCTTGAAGCGCTCGGATATCATCGCAGCCGTGTCAAGAACTTCCTGCTCTGTAAGCGGATTACCCGTAATACCTGCCGCCATATTTGAAACGCACGAAATGCAAAGCACCTTGATACCAACCTGCGCCGCAAAAATAACCTCGGCAACGGTTGACATACCAACGAGATTTGCCCCCATCAGTTTAAGCGCACGTATCTCCGCCGGGGTTTCATACTGCGGACCTGTCATATACGCATAAACGCCCTCTTTTAAGGTGTAACCGCGATTCTTCGCACAATCCTTTGCAAGCTCACGAAGCTCCTTGTCAAAAACGGACTGCATATCGAAGAAGCGTTCACCAAATTCGGGAATGTTAGCACCGCGCATCGGTGACATCGGCGAGAGCTTGATCTGATCGGTCACGCAAACAAGGTCACCGGGAACGATCTCGCGTTCATCGTTATAACCGATACCGCCTGCCGCATTTGTGATTATCATCTTATCAATACCGAGCAGCTTGAAAACGCCTATCGGATACGCCGTCTGCCACATTTCCCAGCCCTCGTAATAGTGGAAGCGTCCGTTCATGGCGAGGACGGTCTTCTCTTGTCCGTCGTCATATTTGAGCTGACCGAAAACAAGCTCACCCTTTTGGTATGAAACGGTCGAGGTCGGAAAATGCGGTATCTCACGGTACGGAATAACAATGCTGTCCGCAAGTCTTTCGGCAAATTCTCCGAGTCCCGAGCCGAGTATAACCGCGATGTCGGGAGTGACGCCTATACGCTCGGAAATATACGCCGCAGATTCGCGGTAATCGTTATATACTGCTTTTGTCATGATTTATTCTCCTTAACATTTATACATAGTTTTTAACCGATAAATTCGCGAAGCAACGACTCCTTCGGTACAAGCTCGGTCGGGATCGAATCAAGTCCCTCAAGCTTTCTGCATATGTCGTATGCCTTGGCAAAATACGGGTTAGTATCGGGAACAAGAGCTAAAATTTCAGGCAGCACCGTTTTCATTAAGAAAATCTCGTACGCCATGAACGAGTTTATTTTGATATCCGCCGTATCTGCATACGGAAGTATCGAGCGATCCTCGTTAGCCGCAACGCTCCGCCAAAGGAAAAACGTAAACTCGGGAGATGCACCGCGGAACTTATAATCGCGCACAAGTCTGCGAAGAAGCCGCAGCTCGCGTTTGCCGAAATAATAGTCGCCGATCTCAAGGTCATCCTCAACACAGATGTAAACGGACTTATAATTATCCCCAAAAAGTGCGGTCACCTCGGGATATATCGCCTGTATGCCTTCAAAAATGAAAACACTGTGCTCATCGGGATCGACGGTTTCGCTGTGTGTTGCCTTACCAAGCTTAAAATCGTATATCGGAAGCTCGGTCGGATCGCCTGCTATAATTGAAGCGGTGCGTTTTGCAAGCAGGTCAAGATCGATGGCACTGACCGAATCGTAATCAATGCTCTTTTCCTGCATAATCGCTTCACGGTCAAGAACATCGCGCTCACGGAAGAAATTATCTATCGAAACTAAATGTACGTCAGCACCGTTTTTTGTAAGCTCCTCGGTGAGCTTTGCGGCAGTGGTGGTTTTACCGGAACAAGTTGGACCGGAGAGAGCGATGATCTTAACGCTGTCACGAATGACCTCGGCGCAGACCTCATCAAGACGCGCCTCAAATTTATTTTCACATTCACGTATAAAGTCGATTTTTTGGCTTTCGGAGCCGATACGTGTGTTCAGTTTAATCATTGGTATATGCTTCCTTTCGGATAAAGGGTTGATATGTGCAAAATTTAAAGTTAAGCTTGAAAATCAAAGAATTTGTCACAGCGGCGAAGCTTTTCGACCATGGATTCTTCGCTGTTCTGCGCGAGATACTCATAAGGATATTTTGGCTCGTAAATGCGCTCAATATACTTCTTTCCGTTTTCATCACACTTGACAAGCTTTGTGACGGCACCTGCTCCGACTGCGAAGATCGAGTGAAGCTCCTCCATCATGAGAACATTGTAAAGTCCGTCATAACCGCGCTGTGAATAGCCGACGTTTTCGAGATTACCGACTGTATTCTTCTGACGGTAGACGTAATATGGATGATATCCTGCGTTTTTGAGTGTTACCTGCGAATAATCGACCGCTTTAACGGTTTCGTCTGCGGAACGGTTATATATCTCGGTGTCAAGACGTAGTATTTCCGACGATTTCTTAACGCAGAAGGTATGTACGGTAACATTCTCCGGTGCAAGACGAAGTATCTTGTCAAGCGAACGCGAAAAGCCTTTGTAACCGTCACCGGGAAGTCCTGCGATAAGGTCAGTGTTTATCTGTTCAATGCCGACCTGACGAGCCATATCGTAAGCCTTCATGAAGTCGGAAACTGTATGACGTCTGCCGATCTCGCGAAGCACCTTGTCGTTCATGGTCTGCGGATTGATGCTCGTTCGGGTGACACCAAACTCCTTGGCAACCTCTAATTTTTTCTTTGTTATCGTATCGGGACGGCCTGCCTCAAGTGTGAACTCATGCAAACGCTTTATCGGAATATTATCGGCAAGTGTACCAAGTAAGACTGCAAGCTGTTCATCTGAAAGCGTTGTCGGAGTACCGCCGCCGATATAAACGGTCAGAACCTTAAAGCCACGCTCTTTAAGATATGTAAGGAGTCTGCGTGCGTCCTCGCAGATACGAAGAAGATATTCGGGAACGAGCGAGAGCAGCTTCTTTGTTGAATAGGAAACAAACGAGCAGTATGAGCATCTTGTCGGGCAGAACGGTATCGAGACATACACCGAGCAGGTATATGGTTCTCTGCCATCACCGGCGAGACGTATCACCTTCTGTTCGCTTCGTGCGATCTCAACCGCAAGTGCCGCCTTTTTCGGGCTGACGAGATATTCACGTGTAAGCACATTTCGTGCCGCCTCGGATGAGAATACACGCGCACCGTTTTCGTCACGTGCCGAGATAAGCTCGGAGGCTATTTTCGCCGGACGTATACCCGTAAGTATTCCCCAAGCGGGACGACAGCCGAACATCTCATAACCTGCATCAAGTGCGGCAAGTCCTGCGGCGATCTTTGATGCTTTGGTACGTGGATCGTGATCTCCCTCGGCAAAACCGTGGAAGCCGTCGCATTTTACTGTCTTTTTTCCGAAACCGGTGTAACCGACGCTCGTAAACCTGCATGAAACCTCAACGGCATCGTCAAAATCACGTCTCCAGAATTCCGCCATTTCCTCAGCCGTTTCGTCCTCACTTTCGGCGAAGGTCGCGCCCGGGAAATATAGCATACAGATCGTCTGCAGATAGTATTTGTTTAAGTCTCCGTTAATTTTTAAATACATCGTTCAAGACTCCAAATCACTGTTTTTTGAGTACGGCACTGTCCATGTCGATCGTAACAGGGCCGTCAGCCGTGAAGGTTATTTTCATATCCGCGCCGAAAACACCGTTTTCCGTGTGTATACCACGTTCACGCAGAGCATCGGAAAAATATTCGTAAAGCTCGTTTGCACGTGCAGGTGCTTCTGCGGCAAAGTAATCGGGACGGTTGCCCTTACGGTAATCTGCGCCGAGCGTGAAATTCGAAACAACAAGTGCACTGCCGCCGATATCTTTGACCGAAAGATTGAGCTTTCCGTCCGCATCATCAAAAATACGCAGTTTACTTATCTTTTCAGCAAGCAGATCGGCATCGGTCTTTTCATCGCCCTTGAGTACGCCGAGCAGAATGAGAAGTCCGTGTTCGATTTTACCTGCCGGCTCACCGTCCGCAATAACGGAAGCACAAAGCGCACGCTGTAATATAGCTTTCATAACTGTCTCCTGTCTTATCAAGCAAATCCGCGAACAACGTCAACAACACCCGAAATGGCTTTGAGACGTGACACGATCGAATTTACGTGGTCTGTATTTTTGCAGGCGATGCTCAGATTGAGTATAGACGAATCGCCCTGACATTTCTGTGAATTTATCGAAATTATGGATACGCGCATATCGGCAAGTGCAACGGTGACATTTGCAAGAAGTCCGAGCGAATCCTTGCAGTATATCTGAATGAACGCCTCGTAATTCGGCTTTTCCCATTCTGCACCGACCTCCCACCAGGCGGAAACAAATCTGTCGCGGTCTGCTTCACGGCTCATACCTGCAAGAACATTGGGACAGTCCGCCTTGTGAATCGAAACACCAAAGCCCTTGGTGATAAATCCTACAACATTATCTCCGGGAAGCGGATTACAACATTTCGCAAACTTGACCGCACAGCCGTCCGCACCGTCGATAACGATACCGCCGTGAGAATGTGTGGAATGCGGCTTTTCGACCGTCTTGACCTGCGAAACCTCGGTGATCTTTTCCTCATGAGCCGCATTTGCTTCCACAACGCGGTCAAATTCATCGCGCAGCTTTGAAGCAAGCTTGGTTATCGAGAGTCCGCCGTAACCGATGGTGTTGTAAAGATCCTCGGCAGTCTTTATGCCGATACGGGATGCAACCGCAGTGACGATATCCTCAAGCTGTGACTCGGTATAAGAACGGTTATATTTCTTCAGCTCGCGCTCAACCTCGGTTTTACCGACAACAATATTTTCGCCGCGTTTCTCTTTCTTGAACCACTGACGGATCTTGCTTCGTGCTTCACCTGTTTTAACAAGCTTTAGCCAGTCACGGCTCGGTCCGCGGGAAGCACCGGAGGTTATGATCTCAACGATGTCACCGTTCTTCGGCGAGGAATCAATTGTCGTTATCGCGCCGTTTATCTTCGCGCCGACCATCTTGTTTCCGATTGCGGAGTGAATTGCATATGCAAAGTCGATGAGAGTTGCACCCTGCGGCAGTACGATGACGTCACCCTTCGGAGTAAAGACGAAGGTTTCATCGTGGAACATATCGATCTTGAGCGAGCGAAGAAACTCGTCTGAATCGTGCATATCCGTGTCGGGATCAAGCAGCTTTGCAACCCATTCAAGCTTGTTGTCGATATCCTCGCGGCTGTTCGAGCCGGTTTTATACTTCCAATGTGCACAGATACCGTATTCTGCGACGTGATGCATATCCCATGTACGGATCTGCACCTCAAACGGAATACCGTCGCGTCCGATGACCGTTGTGTGCAGTGAACGGTACATATTCGGCTTCGGCGTTGAGATATAATCCTTGAAGCGTCCCGGGAGAGATTTATACATCTCGTGGATGATACCGAGAACGGTGTAACATTCAAGCTCTGTGTCAACGATTATACGTATCGCATAGAAATCGTATATCTCATCAAAGCTCTTATTCTGATTATACATCTTTTTATAGATGGAATATGTCGATTTAACACGTCCCTCAAGAGTAAATTTGACATTATAATCGGAAAGCTTTGCGGCAACATTTTCCTTGGTGTTTTCAATAAAGTTTATGTTGTTTCCGTATTTTTTGTCAATATCACGCTGAACCTCCTCAAAACCGATGGGATCGAGATAGGAAAGCGCGTGACGTTCAAGCTCCTGTTTGATGCGCTGCATACCGAGACGGTGAGCGAGAGGCGCATAAACGTGAATAGTCTCAAGCGCAGTGACACGCTGCTTCGGCTCGGGCTTTGCGTCAAGAGTTCGCATATTGTGTAAACGGTCGCAAAGCTTTATGAAAATAACGCGGATATCCTTCGACATCGCAAGGAACATCTTACGAAGATTTTCGATCTCCGCTTCTTCCTTATCTTCGATCTTGAGCTGAACGAGCTTTGTAAGACCGTCAACGAGCATGGCAACATCCTCGCCGAAGTCCTCGCGTATCTTTTCGCAGTCAACCTTGTCGGCACAGTCCTCAACAGTGTCGTGAAGAAGTGCGGCACAAACTGAATCGGTGTCAAGCTCAAGACCTGCAACGATCTCGGCAACGGCAATCGGATGCGAAATATAAGCATCACCGCTGACACGGAACTGTCCTGCATGAAGCGTATCAGATTGTATGAAGGCACGTTTTATTTTATTGATATCATATTTCTTGCCGGTACGCTCAAGCATAGATATAAGCCCGGCAATCGGTTCAAAATTATAATTTGTCTGAAGGTCATTCATAGAGTTCACTTCCTTATGAGCGGTATCCTATCGCCGCCAATATATGAGATGTATCAAGAGGTATCTTCCCCCTCGTCGGAAGAAGCGTTATTTCAAGCTGTTCTGCGCGATAAAGCCTGATGATGGAAAGCTCGGCAAGTACGTCAAGCATCAACAAAACGGTATCACGTGAAAATCCGAGCGTCTC
The DNA here is from genome assembly GCA_017466685.1 of Clostridia bacterium. Taxonomy (GTDB): domain Bacteria; phylum Bacillota; class Clostridia; order Oscillospirales; family CAG-272; genus Flemingiibacterium. The sequence continues at coordinate 2,933 of JAFTTS010000058.1, read as the reverse complement.
TGCAAGCTCTGCCGCATCCGCTTTGACAGGCGGCATTTTTTCTTTAAGGTGAAGATACATTTTAACGAAATCTTCTCTCTCGGGTATGTAATCGCCCGAAGCTTTTCTTATATCACGAACGAGCAGCTGTACACTGCGGCGACCGCGAAATTCGTTAATATCGAGATTGTAAGCAATATCCACCGCATCTCCGACGGAAAACTCAAACTCCGCCGTGGACGTACCAAAAAGCAATGCGGTGAAAACAGTTGTGAGTCCCGGCGCGTGAAGCGTGAGCTTGGTGTGTTTTCCTCCCGAAAGAGGTGTTATTTCGGAAATTATGAGTCTGTCCGTTTCAAAGATCGGCTGCGAATTGCCCGTTCCGAACGGTTCAAGCAAATAAAGCTCATCGGCAAGACGTTGTGATATTTCCTCGGGATAAAGCTTCAAGTCTATGTCGATAACGCGGCAAAGTTCAGTTTCGGCGAGCTTCTCGTTTGCGTATTCATTAACAGCGCGTCTAAATGAATCGAGATTGGCTCTTGTCAGCGAAAGTCCTGCCGCAAGCTCATGACCGCCGTATTTTGTCAGCATATCCGAGCAGGCTTCAAGTGCTTCAAAAAGATTGAGACCGTGAATGGAACGTCCCGAGCCTTTTCCGATATCGCCCTCAGAGGGTTCGTCGCCCGTATTGTGCTCAAAGCTGATTAAAATTGAGGGAAGATTATATTTCTCGGTCAATCGCGAACAAACGATACCGATGACGCCGTGATGCCAATGATCATCGTCAAGCACGATAACGCGGTCGTTTTCGCTGCACTGAAGCTCGATTTTTTGGTCAGCTTCTTCTATTATGCTGTTCTCCTCTGCCTGACGTCTGCGGTTAGTTTCACAAAGTTCAGCCGATAACTCCTCTGCACGAAGCTCATCACGGCAAAGCAGAAGCTCAACCGAAAGCTCGGCACTTGATATACGTCCTGCGGCATTGAGACGAGGTGCAATTGTAAAGCCGACAGCAGATGAGGTGATCTTCTTTTTAATGATACCGCCATCCGCATCGACACTTATGAGTCCCGACGCACGCATGAGTGCCGAAAGACCGATATTGGATGTATTTTCAAGCAGCTTAAGACCGTAACTGACAATTATACGGTTTTCGCCGATAAGAGGCATAACATCGGCGATCGTACCGATGGCAACAAACTCGCAAAAACGCGGTGCGACAGTCTTTGTAGCCTCATACAGATTAACGTCGGCACGTCTCATTTCGAGCGCACAGACAAGCTTGAATGCAACTCCGCAGCCTGCAAGCTCACCAAACGGATACGAGCAATCGGAACGGCAAGGGTTAACCACAGCCACAGCCTTTGGAAGCTCGGCGCGACATTCGTGATGATCGGTAATAACAACGTCAAGTCCGAGCTCTTTTGCTTTCTCGATCTCCTCGATTGCCGTAATTCCCGTGTCAACCGTTATAACCAAAGTACAGCCATCCTCGGCAAATGATTTCAGCGCATCAAAATTAACGCCGTATCCCTCACCGATTCGATTGGGGATATAATATTTAACATCCGCGCCGCAATCATGGAGATATGTGTACATGACCGTAACAGCGGTAACTCCGTCAACGTCATAGTCTCCGTAAACAACGATCTTCTCTCCCTTGTATATCGCAGAAAGGACACGCTCCACAGCCTTATCCATATCGGCAAGCAGAAAGGGATCGTGAAGCATTTCGGTTTCTTTGTTAAGAAAGGCACGTGCCGTATCAACACCTGCGTAACCTCTTCCTGCAAGCAAGCGTGAAGTTGCGAGGGAGAGCTTAAGCTCACGTGAAATATTTATAATTGAAGCAAGGTCGGAAAAAGGCTCGGCGACCTGCCATGTTTTCTTTTTTGAAGCGTGTTTCAGCATGATCTATCACCAATATTTTCAAGTATACGAACGATTTTGACGTCAAGACGCTTATTAGCCCTTCTGTTAAGAGTTGCCCAGACGATGAGAAACGCCGACACAAAGCCTATAAGTGCACCGAGATAAGGTGCTGCCGAAAACGAAAACAGTCCGCCTATAAAATATCCGATAATACCGAGTATCAGCGGAAAAAGGAACACCGCCGCCGCATAAAGAAGCACCGTTTTTGATGCAGTTTCGATGATAACACGCTCACCGACCTTTGCACCGAGCGAATTGTCCGCCTTCGAAACAGCCGCCTTATTGCCAAAAGAAACACAGGCAGAGCATCCGCCATCAACATTCGCGTGACAGTTTTCGCAGGCGGATTTCCTTGAAACCTCAACAAGCGCATAATCATCGAAAACTTCACGAACGATACCGATCTGCTGCATACTGTCACCTACTTTCTGTTTTAAAATACAAGTATACATTCTATTATATCACAAAAGCGAAAAAATGTCCATAGTAAAAGCGAAAAAATGTCAATAAACTTGAAAAAGTGCACCGTTTTCCGATTCGGTTCGACAGTGTGTTGTGCAACTCTTGCAATCACCGGCAATTTATTTTGTGCACCATGACGATTTTGAAGCTAATTGTTTTGAGAGGGGTTTACTTTTGAGGTTGACGGTGGTATAATATTACAGTATATGACCGCTCGTAGCTCAGCCGGATAGAGTACCGGATTCCGATTCCGATGGTCGCAGGTTCGAATCCTGTCGAGCGGGCCATTTTTATATAAACACAATTATTTGAAAGGAGCATGAAAAAATGCAAATATCCAAATTAATTGACGCTTCCCTTGATTTTTCAACAATTCTGATCAGGCTTGTTGAAGATCTGATGAGCCAGCAAGAATCAATAATGTCGCCTCAGCTTGCAAAAAGCGGCACAATGATCGGCGCTTACATACACGAAGCTCAATTTGCTCCGAATAAAGCTGAATACGTCGCCAAGCTCCAGAAAGCACTCGACGAGACGAGTCAAACCGCAGATTGGCT
>JAFTTS010000057.1 GCA_017466685.1 Clostridia bacterium | reverse complement strand
CGAATTTGTCCTTACCAAGCTTGGACGCAGTGGAAACGATGCTCTCGGACATATCGATGTTCTCTCGGTTGATGGCGGTGCATACGTAAACAACAGACTGGCACTCACCACCGAATGGCAGAAGTACACAATTACATTCACTCTCGACGGCAGTGTTCGAAACATCGCGGAAAGAGGTGTCAGATTCCATAATCTTAATAACCCCGTTGATGTTTGCGGACTTACACTTGTAAACGCAAACACAGGTGACATTCTTGTTGGTGAAAATGATGATGGTGCATGGTACAGCGATAACCTTTACGTCGATTCTGCCGCTATCTGCACAGAGTATTCGAGCTATTACCGAGCAGAGGGTACTGCAGGCGAGAACACCGGATTTATGATCAACAGAACAGACTCCCTTGAACCCGGTATCTATTATGTAACCGGTGATTTCCGTGTCGGAAACGAAGATGCAAGCGCGGCACTTTCTGCTTATCTTGGTAATGCACAGCTTCTGACACTCAGCTCGTCAAATTCCCTTAAGCTTTCAACAGAATGGGCACGAGTTACATTTGTTGTTGATACTACTGTTGAGGGTTACAGCGTTGGCGATATCTTGTTCATGCTTGATAACGATATGAACCTTGATTTCAGAAATATCTCCATCGAGCAGATTGATCGTTACATCAGCTTAAAGAATGTTAATGTCGGAACGATTATGGCTCTCCTTGCACTTAAGAAGGCATATGCAGAGGGTAAGGCTCCCATAAGACCCGATAACGGAGTAAGAGTTGAGCTTGAGCTTTCCGAAATGCCTGTTGCAGACAGAGAGGGCAACCTTATGGCAGCGACAGGAAATATCAGAAACTGGTTCTACGGCGATCAGTCGATTACCGTGAATAAGGATGAGGACGGCTCGACCTACCTCTCGATGAGTAACATCACAAATAACAAGACCGGCTTCAGATATGCTCCCCAGATTGCAATGCGTAAGGGTGTTTACCGCTTCTCCGGTGAATTCCGTGCGGCAACAGAGGGCGAAACCACGGTCGTTCGTGTCATGATCGGCGGAGAGCGCAGAACAATTTATCTCACAAACGAATGGACAAAGGTTGAGTTCATCTTTATGACCGATAAGAAGTCTGCAATCGAGTTTACCGTCAAGGGCGGTCCCGTTAACTGGTATGTTCAGGATTATGATATCAGAAACCTGACGCTCACAGACCTCTCAACTGATCCCGTTGATATTGAGGTTTGCACGACCGGTGACTTTGAGAATCCCGAAAACGCAATGTCCGGCTGGTCTGCTCCCGAGGGCGTTGGTAAGATCGAGGTCGTCACAGAGGACGGCAACAGCTTCTTACGCAACACCGAGCGTACGATCAACTACGTTGGTGTATACTACACATTGCCCGAGGACATCGTTGAAAACATGACTTACACTGTTTCTTACGATATCCGCACATCCGTACCCGGCGAAACCACAATGGCACGTGCTCACTATTACGAGGGAAGTAAATCAAGCAACAGTAACCTCTCTCTTAATGACGGAAGCGGCGTGACATATGAGGTTACAAACGAATGGAAGCATATTGAATGTACCTTCGTTGCTTCGACAAACGGTAAGCTTCGTATCGGTATTGCGGGCGGTCCTTATGCAGAGTATATTTACGCATTTGATATCGACAACTTCAAGGTTACAAAGCATCTCGGTATGGTCGCTGACGAATATACTGCAGGTGATTTTGAGGATCCCAATAAGGCACTTATCGGTTGGTCAAAGCCCTCCGGCGGTGGTGTTATTAACATTGCAACCGAGGATGGCAACAGCTTCCTTCGCAACACAGAGCGTACCATTAACTACCATGAGCTTATACTGGCAACACCTGTTAAGGTTAAGGCAGGCGAACAGGTCAGAATCGCTTATGACGCACGTACATCTGTAGAGGGTGAAAAGAGCGTGCTCCGTGCAAATATCAAGGCAGGAGATGCTGCTGCAGTGGATCTCAAGCTCACGTCGGGTGCTTCCAATAGTAACGGCAATGAGTTTGCTATCAACAACGAATGGAGACACGTTGAGTGCATCTGGACAGCAACCGCAGACGGTGTACTGACATTTGCAATCGGCGGCGGCGGACGTGCTGAATACATTCAGTCGTTTGACCTCGACAACCTTGTTATTGAAGTTATTGAATAATAGAAGGAGAAAAACGCATGAAAAAGATAAAATTCCTTTCAATAGTTCTTTCGGCTTTGCTTGCGGCACAGGTATTCACTGCTGCCGTATCGGCGAAGCTGGTGGTCGGTGTCAGCGGTGTTCCGGAGAATAAGGAAGAATTTGTTCAGCCGCTTTCGATTCCGACGCAGACCGTTCCCGGAAACAAGCTTGCTCGAAGCAATTTCGACAGCATGGACTGCCTCGAATTTTGGTCAAAAATGACTAACAACATGGCTCTTGAATGGCTTGGAGATGAAAACGGCGGATATCTTCGCACCGACTGTATTCCGTATAACTACTACGGTTACCGTTTCGCCCCTCTTTTCGAGGTTGACCCCGGCATTTACAAATTCGTCGGTTATTTCCGCACATACAATCAAGATGAGCTGACAAGTCTTCGTGTTGAGTTTGTAAACTACGAAGACGATGTAATGGAAACTCTCGTTGTAAACTGCGGAAATGAATGGCAGAGAGTTGAATACTATGTAACACTTGATTCCACACTTCAGCATATAAACGTCTGCGGTGCAGGTTACGTTGAGTTTTTCCAGGACTACTGTATGGATGAGTTTTCGCTTGTTGCTGCAGAGTCTATCCCCGAGGGCGCAAATTCAACCAAGAGATTCGGCGCTGAGGTTGACAGGGCAAAGGCGCTTGAGATCACCTATAAGAACGCCGGCGGCTTCTCGGAGACATTTGATCCCGAAACGTACTACGCAAAATATGAAACCAACGGTATCATGCTGAACAACGACGCCGACGGTACACTTCATAACGTCGGAAATTACGCTGACACTGTTACCGAGGATGACATCATTGATGCAATAATGCAGTATAAGGACACACAGGTTACCGACTTTATGCTCACCGTTTGTAACGAGATCGCAACCTATCCGTCAAACGTCTGGATGTCATACCTTGATAAGTATTATCAGACCGAGGAAAACGGTATTGAGGTTGACTATACAGAGTCAGCTCCGACCAAGGGTGCACAGCACATCTGGGAAACGCTTCACACAGACTATATTGGTCTTTGGGCAGAGCTTTTATATGAGATAGGAATCAATCCCTGGCTTTCTTTCCGTATGAACGATGCACATGACCGCAGTCAGGAAACCTCGTTCTTACTTTCGGATTTCTACCATGAGAATCCGCAGTTCCGCCGCGTTACTCACCGCACCTACGGTAATATGGGTAACCTCTATGACTATACACATCCCGAAGTACGTGAACACTACCTTGCGCTCATAAACGAGGCACTCAGCCGCTACGAGGTTTACGGAATCGAGCTTGATTTCCAGCGTGAGAGATACCTTTGGTACATCGGCGGCGAATATAACGGTCTTGAAATTCTTAACGACTTTATGCGCGATGTTGATGACATTTTGGCGATTTACGAGGAAAAGTACGGTCACGAGATCAAATTTGCAGTTCGTGTTCCGTCCGATCCCCAGACCTGCTATGACCACGGCTTTGATATTCCCACATGGGCGGCAGAGGGTATTATCCACCACGTTACCGTAACAGGTCGTTTTGAGGTTACCGACTTCGATATGCCGATAAGACTCTGGGATTCTATCCTCACTCCTTTCGGCGTAACACTTGCGGCAGGTATTGATACCTCTTATGTAAGACATACACCTTATGCGGCAAACGCAGGTTGGACTCCCGAGCTTTATGCAGGCTTCTGTGCAAACGCATATTCGCAGGGTGCTGATAAGGTATACATCCTTAATATGAACACCAGCATAACATATGATGTTATCAAAGATTCCGAAAAGGTTACCGTTGGAACCGACTCCACGCTTAAAAGGCTTGCAACAAAATGGTTCTTCACAACAAACATGGGCTCTTACGACAAGGTTCTCGAAATGAACCGCAGATGCACTGTTACCTTTAATGACTCGCCGATTGTTTGGAAATCCTATGAGTATGCACTTCCCATGACGATCACTCCCGAATCCACTTCCATACTTCGTATCCCTGTTGGCGATATCACAGTCGGCTCAAAGGTTACGCTTGATATCTCGTTCCCTGAATATAAGATCAAGGAAGACATGGTAGTGCCGACGGTTTACGTAAACTCCCAGCTTTGTACATATGAGAGCTACGGTTCGGCGCGTCCCGGCGGTACCGGCGTATTCACAGAGGATCCCGTACTCCATTATGATGTTCCTGCAACCGCTCAGGATCAGACATATTTCGTTATTGAGATAATATATAACGGTGCAGGCGGTTACACAATGGAACACGCAGAGGTTTATATTGAGCCGTTAGGTTAATAAAGATATGCCGCATGGGGTTCATGCAGCTCTGTGCGGCAGCTTTGATATTTCAGAAGTTTATTATGAAAAAGGGTATTATTGTAAACCAGGAATCCGAGGGACTTCAGCATCCCATCGGTCTTAACCCAACGTGGACGGTTGACGACATAAGGGCAGTTCCTCACGAATTTGAGGGAACGCACATCACGGATTATTTCCTCTGCGTTAACAACACCTGCTCGTCATACCCGTCGAAAACACGTACAAGTTATCTTGACAAGTATCACCAAACGGTCGAAAACGGTAAGCCGGTCGATCACAAGGGATTGCCACGTGTCGTCGGTGCACATTATATTTATGAAGTGCTCGGCGTTGACGAATTCACGATACAGATCGAGGAATACAAAAAGATCGGCATAAACCCGTGGATCACGTTCCGAATGAACGATTTCCACGATCACGGCATGGAAACCTCACCGAATCTCACAGATTTCTATCATGAGCATCCCGAGGTGCGCCGCGTCAAGTTCCACCCCGAGTTTATTCACACGGCGGCAGATTTTGCAAGAGACTGGGGACACGAGATCGTCCGCGAGGATATGAAGGCGTTCATTAATGAAACTCTTGAGCGTTATGATCCTTACGGAATCGAGCTTGATTTCCAGCGTGAGCTTGATCTTTTTGCAATCGGACGTGAATATGAGGGCATTGAGATACTTAATGGTTTCATTCGTGAGATTGATGCGCTTGTACACAAATATGAAGAAAAATACGGCCATGAAATAAAGATCGGCGTTCGTGTTGCGCCGGATATACAGACAAACCTTGATTTCGGTCTTGACGTTATGCAGTGGGTACAAGAGGGAATAGTTGATCTCGTAACCATTGCCGCAAGATTTGAATCAAATGACACGGATATGCCCGTGAAGCTCTGGTCAACGCTTTTAAAACCGTATGGCACAATGCTTGCGGTCTGCATCGAACCGGGATTTGCTCCATATAAAGGACACGATCATATACTTCCAAGCATTGATACTTTTGCAGCCTGTGCGGCAAATGCTTATTCGCAGGGCGCAGACAGAGTTTATTTCTTCAATATGTTTCATACGAACATTAAAGATCCCTTTGATAAGTCGGCACCGTTTATTACGGACGGCAACGTATGGCATGAGGCAGGCCCGGCGCTTTATTGGACGCTTATCAATAAGCTCGGTGACTATGACGAGGTTCTGAAGATGAATCGCCGTCATGTTATAACTTACAAGGATCGTTCGCAGCTTTGGAGGCGAAACACCTGTAAACCTACAGAAAACCGTGGACTTTGGCAGCTGCCGCTCACGTTTGACCGCGACGGATGCTTCAAGATGCACGTCGGGGATATTCCCGAGGGTGCGAAGGTTACGGTACGGTTTGCAGTCAGTGAGCCCGAAAAGGCAATGGCAAATCCTCCGAGAGTCTTCGTTAATTCAGAAAAGTGCGAATATCTCGGATGTGAGGATGACAAGCGATGGTATGAAAAGCCGTTGTTTGCTTATTCTGTTCCCAAAGAGGCGTTCGGTCCGACGCTTTGCCCGTATCTCATTGTTAATGAAGATACAACTGTTGAATATATGGAAGCCTACATCAAGGTGACCAAATAAATATTTAATTTAAGAGGAGTTATTCATTATGAAAAAACGTATTCTTTCGATGCTTCTTCTCGGTGCGATGCTGACCTCTCTCGCTGCTTGTGGCGGAGATTCCGAGGACAGTGGCGACAAGGGCAGTTCGGGCGACAAATCCGAAACCGCTCCTGCCGGAATTGAAGCAACAAATTACAATCTTCCGTTCAGGATCTACGCTCCTGCTGATGACACGATGTATTCGAGATACTATTTCACCGATGATGCCGGTACAGACGTTATGAGCAAGGCGATTTATGAGCGTGAGATTTTGGTTGAGGAGCATCTCGGTGTTGATATCGATTATACACTGACCGGTGACCTTAGAGATGTTAAAACCACAATGCAGAACATGGTAATGACCGGTGAGGATACATATCAGCTCGTTCTGACACACTGTATTTCCGGTTTGTCTGCAATGATAGTCGAAGACCTGCTTTACGATTTCAACGATTTTGAATATGTTGACATGACAAATGAATGGTGGAATCAGCAGGCAAGAGAGGCTCTTTCCGTTAACGGTTACACCTTCTATACCGTTTCCGATTATATGCTTCCCGATGTTAACTGCGTTCTCGTAAACAAGTCACTTCTTGAGGAGTTCAGCCTTGAGAATCCTTACGATCTTGTTCGCGACGGAACATGGACCATCGATAAGATGATGGAGATGATGTCTGCTGTAACGACCGATAACGGTGACGGCAGATGGAATGTTGAAGACCAGTATGGTCTCGGCTGCCCCGACGACTTCTTCCTTAATGCATTCATTTATGCGTTTGACGTAAGTCTTATCGAAAAGGACAATGAAGGCAACCTCGAATTTGCATTTGATAACGAGCGTGCGTTCACTATGGTTGAGAAGATCGACCAGCTTCTTATGAACGGTGATGCATGGGTTTACAAGTACACCCTCCAGCCCACAGATGAAGAATCGCTTGCTGTATCCAAGGGACGTACGCTTTTCAACATCGAATCTATGGGTGAGCTTTATAAGTATCGCGATACTGAAGTTGATTACGGTATTCTTCCTTATCCGAAGCTCGAAGCAGCACAGGAAGCTTATCAGACCAACGCCTGGTCGGGCATGATGTCTGTACCGAAGACTGTTAAGAACAGCGAAATGGTTGGCAAGGTTATTGAGCTTCTTTCATATTACAGTCAGACAACCACCGTGCCGGCTTACTTTGATCTGGTTCTCGGCGAAAAGCTGGCTCGTGACACCGACTCCAAGGAAATGCTCGGTATCATATTCGACGGTGTTGTTTACGATGCAGGGGCAAGCTACTTCGGCTTTGATTCCAACATGAATCAGCTCTTCTATACCCCCCATGCGCTTATCATCAATGGCGTTGGCGCAACGGGCTTCTCATCTCACCTTGCACAGTATCAGCCTGCTGCAGAGGCTACAATCGAGGAATTTAACGAGACTGTAAATTCAATAGTCAGAGAATAATCCTCATTTAATTTCTTTTGTATTCAGCTCTGTTTTTCGGAGCAGAGTTTGAATAAATGTTTTCTCCATTCTATAGCGGCGGCTCCATGGCTTCTTCAACGTGGGGCCGTCCACAAAATTAGTTTGGAGTTTTTGTCGTTTTCGGACATTATTAAATTTATCATAAAAAATAAAATTATGGAGGTAACAACAATGGCAAAGAAACGACTCTTGGCAGCGTTACTTGCTGTGGTATTGATCGTATCGGCATTTCCGCTGATATTAAATGTCACTGCAAGCGACGTTACACCGTTGTCGGGTGAAAAATTCACGGGCGACGGTACAGTTTCTCTCGTTGACAACGTTCTTGGTGGAGCAGATAGCAACACCTATGCGCGTGTGTACAACGTTGAAAACTACAACGCAACCTTCCCACAGTTTGTGAACACAGCAGCTACTATTGAAGCAGGAGCTTATTATGAGCTTCACTTCTGGGCTCGCACAAACAGCATCGTAAACGACCCCGGAAACAGAAACTATTATCTGGGACGTGTTTATTACGGTGCAACAACCACAACTGAGTTCTATCCGGCAAGCACCGCAATTTTCAAAGGAAATTATAGAGGTAGTTATATAGCTGTCGGTGACGAATGGCAGGAATACACCATCGTATTCCAGGTTCCGGCATCAACTACGTATACCAATCCGACGATCATATTCCGTGGATCGCAGGTCATTGCAGGATACGTGCCGCTTGAATTTGACGAGATGACACTCATCAAGGTCGATGCGGATACTCTTGACACCGCTAATGGAACTTATTCGACCACAGGCAGCTATCTTTTAGACTGCACAAGCGAGTCGAGTGAGGACTGGATTGGCGAGTGGAGCATTGCGGGTACAGCGGCAAAAGCTGAAGTTGCTCCCGTGATCGAAACCGAATTCTACCGTGCGTCTGCACCTGCAAGCGGCAACACATCTGTAGCATACCCTGATGTAACGCTTGATGCAGGTATCTATGAGCTTTCGGGCGATTTCCGTCTGAGCCAGATTGACGGCAGCAAGATTACAGTAACAAGCAACTATGTTACTTCAAACACCAACACCGCAGGACTCACTCTCACAGTGGCAGGCGTCAGTGCAGACAGCACGCTCACAAACGAGTGGGCAAGCAGCACAGTAAGCTTCACTCTCACCGAGAAGACCACACTTTCGGATATCACCCTTGCACTCGATTCTGCGCTTGCGTTCGATTACAAGAATATCGTAATCACCAAGACTGCAGACTACGAAGCACCAACAGTGGATGTTCCGACAACTATCGACGGCTGGACAGGCAATATCTCCGTGATCGATGACGTGCTTGACACCGATACAGAAACAGTCGGCGAGGCTGATACTAACAGCTACATTCACGTTTATAACGAAACCGGTGAGGCGGAAGTTTACTACGGCGAAAGCACTTCGGCGACAACTCCCGCAATGGAAAATGGCAAGACATATCAGCTTTCTGTTTGGATGCGTACCTCGCCGATTAACTGTGATGACAGTATCACGGGTGACGCGAGATACAAGGATATCGTTGTAAATCTCGGAACACTTTATTACAGCTGTATCAGCCAGAATAAGAATGAGACATACACCGATTCCAACATCAAATATAAGCGTGCTGAATTCAGAGCGGTTGACGGTGTTATCGCCGAAAGCGGCGCACTCAGACTGCTTTCCGAATGGAACAAGTACACAATGACCTTTGAGGTTACAGACGATTGTACTCCGACACAGTTCAGCGAAACATTCCCGATCATATTCGCGAATGCAAGCGGCAAGGAGGATCAGATTCCGTTCGATCTTGACGGACTTGCTCTTATTGAGGTCGAATATGACAGTGAGACGGGCGAATACGCACCTGTAACCGGCACAAATCTTATTGATGCAAATAAGGGTACAAACTCCACCGCTTACTGGAAGACTCACAGCGGTCAAAAGATAGGCGTTGGCTCGGTTGTTACCAAGCTCACCGAAACCGAATACAACCGTGCAAGCGTTACCGAGGGCGAAACTCTCACCGCAATTGCATATGACGATGCGGCAGAGCTCCCGATGGGCGTTTACACCGTAAGCGGTAAATTCCGTGTTTCGGCAATCGACCGTGCAGACTTCGTTGCAGACACTCGCGTCTGGACGACCGGCACTCTCTCGCTCGACGCATCCGGTGCAGGTTATGTTGCGGGCAATGTCAGCGCGACGATTGGCGTTGACTCATGGACTGACGCTTCATTTGACTTCACTGTAACCGATGACGGCATCAGCTCTCTTGCACTCGCTCTTGACAGTGCGGCTGACTTCGACTACATGGATCTTACGATCGAAAAGACCGGCGAATATGTTCCGCCTGTAGAGAAGGTTACATATGACGACTGGTCCGGTTACATTGACATAATTGACGATGTACTCGATACCGATGCAGAAACAGTCGGCGTGGCTGACAGCAACGGCTATGTTCACATTTATAATGCTGACGGCGATGCTTCGATGATCTACAGAGAATCAAACGCAACTACGCTCACAAGAGGCAACACATATCAGCTTTCCGTATGGCTTCGTACCGCTCCGCTTGCTTGCGACGACAGTGTATCCGAGGATTTGCGCTATAAGGATATTGAGGTTCGCCTTGGCACAAAGGGTAACACCTGTATCAGCCAGAGCATGACAAATCCCAATAACAGCAGCCTTATCGAGGATACCAATATCCGCAAGTATGTATACGGTGAATTTATAAGCCTTGAGGGACCCAAATCCACAGCGGGTGCACTTCGTATTCTCCCCGAGTGGAACAAGTACACAATGACATTCGATGTTACAGAAACCTGTAACGAGCTTTCGCTTGACCGGACCTTCCCGATCATATTCATTTCCAAGAGCGGAGCAGAGAACAAGATTCCTTTCGATCTTGACGGACTCTCGTTGAAGGCGGTTGAGCTTAACGCAGAAACCGGCAAATATGACGTGGTTGGCGATGAGCTTATCGATTCCAAGATGGGTACTAATTCGGCAACCCATTGGTACACTCACAGCAGTCAGAACATCGGCGTTGGCGCAACTGCAACATATGTCCCCGAAACCGCATACAAGCGTGCAAGCGCAAAGAACGACGACACTGTTACTGCTCTTGAGTATGTAAACGACGATGTACTCGGCATGGGCGTTTACACCGTAAGCGGTAAATTCCGTCTTACAGCAATCGACCGTGCAGACTTCGTTGCAGACACTCGCGTTTGGACGACCGACACACTGACTCTCTCGCTTGACAGTGATGCGATCATCTACGAGGGTGGTGTCAATACCGCAACGATCGGTGTTGATTCATGGACGGATGTAACCTATACATTCACTCTCACAGATGATATCTCGCTTGAAGGACTTAAGCTTGCTCTCAGTGATACCGCAGAGCTTGACTATAAGGATCTCACAATCACCAAGATCAAGGACATCAACGCAAACTGGAGCGCAAACGGTGTTCCGGCGACAACTGTCAACGATCTTCTTGACGGCGCAGAAGCAAACGAGTATATTCACGTATACGACCGTATTTCCGAGCTTGACCTCGTTCAGTACAGCGATGCTGATGTAAACCTCACCGCAGGTACAGCATATACACTCTCTGTTTACATGAGAGAGGGAAGCATTATCGAGGACAGAGCGGCTGCGACAACTCCCGTTCAGGTTTACTACAGTGCAACCACCACCGACCGTCTTGTAACAAGCGATACTGTAACCGATGCACTTGTTGGCGACTTCCATGCTGATCTCGATGCGGCACTCGTTGGTGACGGTTGGACTAAATACACAATGACATTCACTCCCATCGAGAATCAGACAGGACTCAAGATTATCTTCAAGATTCTCGGTAATGCAGACTTTGCAACAACCTTTGACATTGACGGACTTTCGCTTGTTTCGGCTGACGGCACTGAGCTTATCACCGATGGTGAATGGGAAACCGTTTCCTATGCCGAGGATACAGGCGTTAAGGCAGTAACTCTCACAGAGAGTGCATACAACCGCGGCGTTAACGAAACCGAGGATAATACCGTTCTCACCTATATCGACACTGCTAATGAGGCAGGTACATATACCGTAAGCGGTAAGGTTCGTCTTGCCACGCGCAGTACAGCTCTCGTTGAGTATACTCTCAAGCAGTACAGACCTGACCTCTGGCTCTCGGTTGTTACAAATGATAACAATAAGGCAACCCTCAGCGTATATGCAGGCGATACACTTGGCGACAGCGCAGTTATCACGGATGAGTGGAGCGAGATAACTCTCACCGTAAGTGCGGATTCCGCATTTGAAGCACTGACGCTTGCTCTCGACTGTGCATACGATCTCGACTTTGATGACCTCACAGTCACGAAGGCAAACTAAGAAAGGAGATATGACAAATGAAAAACAGAATATTAAGCTTCTTTCTTGCCGCAGTAATGCTCGTCGGACTTGTACCAGTACTTGCAAATGCAGATGCGGTTAAAGCGACTGAAACTGTAGCAGGCTCAAGCATAGTTTGGAAATATCTCGATGACAATACTGACCCTGCAGGTGCAGACAACGCACTTACAGGTGACGCACGTCTCACATGGACAGCTATTGATTATGACGACAGCGCATGGAAGAGCGCACAGGGCCCGTTCGGTTCGAAGCGTGGAAGCACAGCGGTTGACACCGGTTACACCGCAAACACCCTGCTTGCCGGAAACGACGGCGCTAACAACTATATGACATATTTCTTCCGCACAGAGCTTGAAATTGAATCCGCGGCAGATGTTGTAAGCATTGACGGTGCAGTTTCGTATGATGACTCAATGGTACTTTATATCAACGGTACTCCCGTTGTTTCGGGCGGTAACACCGATTACACTTACAATCTCGAATACTGCGGTTCGGGCACATCTCCCATTGCTTCAAAGAGCTTTAGTATCACCGATACAAGTATGCTCGTTGACGGCACAAACATTATCGCGGTTGAATTGCATCAGGACGGCGCGATAAGCTCCGACAGCTGGTTTGATCTTTCATCGCTTAAGATCACCACAAATGAACTGGCGTACAGCAATATCAGCGTAAACATCGGTGCATTCTATAACGAGATGAACTTCGTATGGCACTTCAACGATTCTGCGGCAGGTACACTTTACGTTGCAAAGACCGCTGATCTCGTTAACGGCGAAATGCCCGAGAATGCTCGCACATTTACTGCAAAGGCAACTGCGGCTAAAAACGGCGTTGACTATTATAACAAGGTTACCGCAAATGGGCTTCTTGAGAACACCGAGTATTCTTATCAGATCGTAACAGACGGTGTCAAGTCTGATATTTACACCTTCAAGACCGGTGCTCCCACGG
Source organism: Clostridia bacterium (assembly GCA_017466685.1). Classification (GTDB taxonomy): domain Bacteria; phylum Bacillota; class Clostridia; order Oscillospirales; family CAG-272; genus Flemingiibacterium. The sequence continues at coordinate 5,092 of JAFTTS010000057.1, read as the reverse complement.
GTGCATTCAGCTTCATTTTCGCAGGTGACCCGCAGGTTGGTCAGACAAGTGTTGCAGTTGATCAGCCGTTATGGGCAGGCGCGCTTGAGAAGATCGATGACAGTGTTATCTTTGACGATGCTTCATTCATGCTCGTTGCCGGTGACCATGTAAACTGGGCAGGTAATGAGGCACATTACGATGCATATCTCGATCATGAGTTCCTTTATAATATCCCGACTGTTGATGTTATCGGTAACCACGATAGCTTCAATAATGCATGGAAGAATGACGAACATCCCACAGAATATAAGAGCTCGATTTTCAATCAGCATTTCATTCTTCCGAATGAAGGCTTGAAGGGAAGCAATGCTGCGGCTGATGCAGGCGGCGATTCGTGGCTTGTATATAACAATGTACTCTTTATTAACCTCAACACAAATAATACCAACAACGCTACTCATATAGCGTTCATGGAGGAAGCAATTGCGGCTAACCCCGATGTTTCGTGGAAGGTTGTAATGTTCCATCATTCGGTATACAGTGTTGGTTATCACTCGGCAGATGATCCTATTGTAAATCTCCGTAACGCTCTTGTTCCTGCAATCGCAGAACTTGACATTGACGTCGTTCTTATGGGACATGACCACGTTTACTGCCGTACTTACATGATGGACGGTCTCAATCCGATGACGGATGCGAGCATTTACGATGATGCTAACTATTCATCCATCACAGATCCCGAGGGTATCCTCTATGTTACGGCAAACTCCGCTTCGGGTACGAAGTATTACAGTGTCCTTGATACGATCAATCCCTATGCGGCAGTTCAGAATCAGGAAAGAATACCTAACATTTCAAAGGTATACGTTTCCGACACACAGTTTGCAATCACAACCTACCGTCTTACCGATATGAGTGTTGTTGACACATTCGCAATTAACCGCAAGGAAACTGCTGTTGATTCCGATGTTGTTAAGGTTAAGATACTCATAAACGCTATCGGCGAGGTTAACCGTGATGCCATTCCGAGAATTGAAGCGGCACGTGCGGCTTATGATGCACTTTCCGATGAGCAGAAGGCACAGGTTACTAACTATGATGTTCTTCTTGCAGCTGAAGCAGCCGACTTTGATGTGGCTGACGTTGTAACTCTCATCAATAATATCGGCAAGCTTAACGCTGGCAGCGCAGCAAAGATTGAAGCGGCACGTGAGGCATATGACGCGCTCTCCGATGAACAGAAGGCGAATGTTACAAATTACAGTGTTCTTCTCGAAGCAGAAGCGGCACTCGCGGCGGCATTTGATCCGACAGTTATCGTTACCTCCGGTTACGATGCGGAGATCGGTCTTGTATATCCCGAGTCCGGCGATTATGTTCATGTGAGCGGACGTGACTATAACACAGAAGGTGTTATATACAGCGATACGACCGAAGGCAAGTTCACTTCCGGAACATCCTATACGATTTCCATGAAGATCCGTACAATGCCGTTTATTCCTTCGACGATTGCAACCTCTTACAATGCAAGTCTCGCTGTCGGAGATTTACCGGCAATCATTCGTGTACTGTCTCCCTCTTGGTCAGCTGAATATTTTGTAAAAATCATAATGACTCCCGAGTGGGTTACATATACGGCTGAAACAACCGATTTCACCGGCTCGCTTTACTTCTTAGGCTCCGGCGGCGGTTACGGATATGCTCCGTTTGACGTTAAGGATCTTACAATTGTTGAGACCGGAACGACCGAAAACCTTGCAAGCAATACCCTTGGTGCATTCGACGGCACTGCAGGCTGGAAAACGACCGGTACAAACGGAACGCTTAAAACGCTCGCACTTGAAACTGTTGAAAACGACAACGGATATCTTACGGTTCCAGAGTCCGATGCAAGCACTGCATTTACCTTCAACAGTGAAGAAACACTTGCGGCAGGTAAGTATACTGTTTCGGGCGATTTCAGACTGAATACTATTGACTATAATAAGTATACAGCCGACGTTGCAATCCTCAGCGCAGATGCAAACATTGCAAATCTCGCGATGAGCATGGATGCAGAGACTACAGCCGAGATTAACGCAGAAGATTGGACAACTGTTACATTCAATATCGACTCAGCAGAGGCATTCAAAAAGAATGACATCGTGTTCACGCTTGACGGTGCAACTCCGCTCGGCGTGAAGAATCTCGAAATTACACTTGTTGAGGAATACATCCCCGAGCCGGTCGGCGTTGCACAGATTGGTGAAACTCTTTATGCAACACTTGCGGAAGCAATAGAAGCGGCAGGAGAGGACGACACAATTGTAATGCTCGAAGACGTAACACTCAGCGAAACACTTACGGTTGCACCGGAGAAGAAGCTTACAATAGACCTTGCAGGTAAGATAATCTCCGGAGTTGAGAGCGAAGCATCCGCATCTGCTGTTATCATCAACAGAGGCGAGCTCACGATTGTTGACAGTGTTGGCGAAGGAAAGATAACCTCCAAAGCACTTACACCTGATACCGATTGGGGTGATGACTCGGAGAAAGAATATCCTTCATACGCAAACAATACTATTAACAACTACGGCAAACTCACACTTGTATCCGGAACCATTGAAAATGCAACCGAAACAAGCGGAGCCATCTACGCGATCGACAACTACCAGAACGGCGAGATCGTTATTAACGGCGGAACGGTAACATCACCGAACGCAACCGCGATCCGTATGTTCTATTCCAATGGCGGCTTAACCGTTACAGACGGTGAAATTAACGGTAGTTACGGCGTCATTGCACATCAGAACGCAAACAGCACAAGCTTCAATATTTCCGGCGGTACATTTACAGCAACAGCTGACGAAGGCTATGCGCTCTATGTATGGTCACAGGGCGACCGTTCGAATGTTGAGGTGACCATCACTGGCGGAACATTTGACGGAGATGTTCTGTTCGGCGGCGGTTCAAGCAATGCACCTGAAACAACCGAAACCGTAACCATCACCGACGGTATATTTAACGGTTATGTTTGCAGCTATCTTGCAGACGAGGTTGCAGTTCCCGCAATCAGCATTACCGGCGGTACATACGCTGATAACTATGCTGAAATTTATGCAGCAGACGACGGTTATGAGTTTGTGGCAAATGAGGACGGCACATATGGTGTAGTTGAAATTCCGGAGCCCGAGATATTCGATATTTCCGGCGTTACAATGACACTTGGTTCGAGCCTCTCGCTTGACTTCGCAGTTGATACTGCAAAGCTCACCGGTACTGACAACTATGCGCAAATGACTATCGTATACGCAGACGGCAGAGAATCTGATACTGTTATCGTACCGCAGTCCGAGTGGACGCAGTATAACGGCACGGTCTACACCGCGAAGTTTACGGGTATGGCTGCGAAGCAGATGAACGATGTTGTAACTGCAGTTATCTATAATGCAGACGGTGTTGCAGTATCCAATCCCAAGAGCGACAGCATCGAAACTTATGCAGTACGTATGCTTAACGGCGATGCGGCATCGAATGCTAAGCTGAGAGCAGTTTACGTTGATATGCTCAACTACGGTGCTGCGGCACAGGAACAGTTCGACTACGACGTTGAAAACCTTGCAAACCGTAACCTCACCGAGACACATAAAGCTTGGGCAACCACAACTGTTGAAACAGTAGACAACAGAGTTAAGGGAACCGGCTACGTTGGCTCGACACTTACCCTTGCAGGTGAGATCCAGCTCGACCTCGTATTCGCAAACACAGCAGTTGGTTCCGACTACAGCACACTTTACGCGATAGCAACCTACACAGACCACTACGGCAATGACAAGGAAGTACGCATTGAGGGAGCAGACTTTATCGAGTACGGCACCTCACACTGCCAGATTTCCATCACAGGCATGGCAGTTGCAGACTTCAGAAGCGTAGTAAGCTGCACGGTTTACAATGCAGACGGAGAAGCACTTGCAAACGCAGCGGACAGCGTTGAATCTTACGCTAATCGTAACGCGGATTCGCTCGGTGCAACCGTTGACACCATTGTTAAGTTCGGCGAATCGAGCTATAATTACTTCCATTAATTAGATTCGGTCGATTCGTGAATCGCCCCTACGAGATTACGTCCCCATCCATAAAACGGGTGGGGATGTTTTTTTGATGTCAGAGCCTCAGAATGAACGTGTAAAAAATTCGACACAAAAATAAAAAGAATAATTTTATTCCTTTTTTATTTATTTGTACAATGTCAACGAAATTTTTTTCAGCGGATAAAAACAGGCTGATTTTTATTGACACCTCTGAATTTATGTGGTATACTCTAAAATAGATTACCATATGCAGATTTATATTCTCAAAGATATATGCTTCAATATGGTGACTAAAAATCATCTTATTTTTTCATATTATCTCCGTGCTTTTGCGAGAGAGACAATAGGGAAATATAAGAAAAACATAAGAAAGGTAAACGTATTATGAAAAAAACATTCAAGTCTATTCTCAGCGTGATACTTGTAATAACCATGATAATGGGTATGAGCGGTATCTGTGCAGTTTCTGCCACTGAGGATGTACAAACCCAGTCCGAAGACAGAGGCACTCCGAACGCAACTGTCTCCATTCTTAAGCCGCTCACCCTTACAGAGGCTGAACATGACTATATGACATGGCCGAGCGGTGATGATACTGTGGACCGTCCTCTCCAGATGGTCATGAACTTCAAGGCAAACGAAACCATGGAAGAAGCAGCGGCAGGTCCGTTCGCAGACTTCAAGTGCGATTTCTATCTGACTTTCACAGGTATCGAAAACGGCAGCTTCATTGCTGATGGCTGCTATCTTGCAGGTAACTATGGCTCGTTCGGCTGGATAGTAATTCCTGCAGACGGTTTAGAGCTTGAGGATGGCGTTGAATATCCTGTTATGGCTGCATACGATGCAAATCTTAAGTATGCACAGGATATCTGCGGTTCCGTTAAGGATTTCACTGCGGCTATCTATGTAGCACCCGAAATTCTCGAAGCTAACCCTGATTTTGCAGTATCTCTTGCTCTCAAGATGACAAATCCCGAGGATGAGACCGATATTATCACAGTCGGCGAACCTGCAGTATTCAGCGCAAAGGCTCTCGG
>JAFTTS010000056.1 GCA_017466685.1 Clostridia bacterium | reverse complement strand
GGAAATGTTAGCCATTTTTATTCTCCTTTAATTTGTAAGAATTATTCAGCGTCTGCTGCCTCATCTGCTGCCTCTGCCTCTGCAGCTGCATCGGTGAGCTGTTCGCCCTGCTTGCCCTCGAGGATAGCATCAGCGAGAACGGACGAGATAAGCTTGATAGCGCGGATAGCGTCATCGTTACCGGGGATGATGTAGTCAGCGTCATCGGGATCACAGTTGGTATCAACGATAGCAACAACCGGAATACCGAGCTTCTTTGCTTCGAGAACAGCGATGTGTTCCTTTCTGGGGTCAACGATGAATACAGCGTCGGGAAGTCTGTCCATGGTCTTGATACCGCCGTAGTTGCGCTCAAGATCGTTCATTTCCTTAAGAAGACCTGCAACTTCCTTCTTGGGAAGGAGATCGAAGGTTCCGTCTTCCTGCATCTTTTCGAGAGCGATGAGACGGTTGATGGACTTCTTAATGGTCTTGAAGTTTGTGAGCATACCGCCGGGCCATCTCTCGTTTACATAGTACATACCGGAGCGATCTGCTTCTTCCTTGATAGCGTCAGCAGCCTGCTTCTTTGTACCAACGAAAAGTACAGTGCCCTTATCGGCAGCGAGATCACGAACGAAGTTATAAGCCTCGTCGAACTTCTTAACGGTCTTCTGCAGGTCGATGATGTAGATACCGTTTCTTTCAGTGAAGATGTACTCAGCCATCTTCGGGTTCCATCTTCTTGTGTGGTGACCGAAATGAACACCTGCTTCAAGAAGCTGCTTAATGGTGATAACAGACATTTTTATGTCCTCCTTTAGTTTTTTCCACCATCTCCGCATATTCGGGAAACCCGTATCACACGGGAACTTCCGACCTCACGGGATGTGTGTTATCGCGGCTGTATTTTTTGTATCAATGCCGCCGCAGGTCATTGACCGATATATTATACCACATTATTTATAATATTGCAACTGTGTTTACAGTTTTTTTACAATTTAAAGTGAGTTTTATGTTAAAATAAAAGTGCACCGTAATAATAGTGCACTTGTGTTGTGGTTATTTGATTTTTGCATCGACGATGTAGAGGAAATTATCTTTCTCGCCGGCTTTCGCCTTTGTCAACTTCAGTGAAAGCTGCTGAACACCGGTTACATCAATTGTTGTCACCTTTGGCAGGTCATAAGGTGTGACCTCGATGCTTGCGAGAACTTCCTCGTTATCTCCGATAACCTTGAGTACAACAAAGTCACCGTTAATATTGTCTGTATTACAGAATGTGCTGAAAGTAAATTCCTCGTATTTTCCTTCGAGATTATAGAAAAACTCGGCATTGTTTACCATAAATTCGATATAGTTGTTATATGTTTTTCCTCCTCTATCCTTATGCTTATCGTCGGAAATCGTGAAATGATTCATGTAAGCGCCGTTGTTGTTCTGGGTATACGGCTTAACTGTCTCAATGAAATCAGCATATTCGCCGGTCTTGCCAAGAAGCACGGTATTATTTGCACCATCCCAGTTAACATCAATATCAAGCATATTGCTCACCGCACGAATCGGTACATATGTCGTTCCCTGATAGCTTATCGGATAAACCTGCTTGCCGTTTGCGTCGTACATAGTCTGTTCAACGCCGTCGTACTTAACTGTGATACCGTAGTTCAGATATGCCTCAATCTTTTCAAGCAGACTGTCTGCCGAAGCACCGATAACAAGGCAGAATGCAAGCGCAAGAACAATAGCAACATTTTTAATAATTCTCTTTTTCATTCTAACTCTCCTTAGCAACTAAAATATTTTTACAGGCATCCCAAAGTTGGTTTTCACCTGCAAACTTCATTATAAATTATTTTCGTAATTTTGTCAATAGTTTTGTTAAATATAACTAAGTTAAACTTCTTAAAAATCCAGTTGACTTATCTCACCGACCGTGATAAAATATAACATATATAAGCTCAAGCGAGGTATCATTTTCAATATGGACAGCTCATTCACTCCCGATAAAATAACGTCAGTATATCTTGCCTCGATGTTCACCGTATTCCTGCTCGGCTTCGGTGACGGCGGCTACGCAAATATTGCCGAAGCAAAGCTCACCCTCTTTTTTGTCATAAACATCCTGTACATCCTCTCTATCGCACTAAGCTGCAGATTTCTCAAAAATAACGGCATCGAGTTTCCACGAAAAAATTTCGCTCCCATCAAAAAAGCCGCATACATTTTCGCGGCACTCTATTCCCTGTTCACTGTAGTTTCTGCAGTCATTTCTCCTCATTTCCCGTCAACGCTGATCGGTGCATCGCGATATGAAGGTGCACTGACAATAACTACATATTGCGTGATCTTCATTCTCGTATCCGAATTTGCTCGTCCGACAAAAAAGCTTTACTTCGTTTTTTGTGCCGCTGTGATTTTGTTTGACTTTATCTGTATTCTCCAGCTTTTCGGTCTGAATCCTCTTTACTTGTATCCGTCGGGGATGAATTACTATGATGCAGGCGTTCGTTATCTCGGCGCTTATATCGGAACGATCGGAAATGCTGACTTCACCGCGGCTTTTCTTTGTCTCTCGCTCCCTCTGTTTGTTTTCATGATCAACCGGCAGAATAAACCGCAATTTATCGTATCTGTTTCGGCGTTTACGCTTTCGCTTATTGTACTTATAAAAATCAACGTCTCCGCTGCACTTCTCGGAATTTTCGCCGCCGTTTTACTGATGATTCCCCTGCTGTTCAAATTCACAAAAAAGCTCTGTATACTCTATTTTGCAGTCGTAATTCTGTTAGCACTGACTGCATTTATAATTATACGCAGTGTCGACTTCAAGCCGGTGCTTCTCCATGAGCTCCACATGATTCTGAACGGCACGTTTTCCGACGCATACGGCTCGGGCAGAATCGGCATATGGCGTAACGTCATCGGTGTTATTGCGGATGCACCCGTTTTCGGTAAAGGTCCCGATACCATGATTTTTGAAGATATAGCACCTTTCACGCAGTATCTTCCGTCAACCGGTAAGGAAGTCACCTCAAATATCGATTCGGCACACAACGAATATCTGAATATACTGTATCATCAGGGCGTTATCGGACTCATATCGTATCTCGGTTTGCTTGGAAGCGTTTTTGCGTTTTTAATTAAAGGAATGAAACGCAACCGTTTGTCTGCCGCACTCGGAATATGCGCCGCCGCTTACTGTGTACAGGCATTTTTCGGAATAAGCACGGTGATGTCGGCTTCATTCTTCTGGATATGCCTCGGACTTATATGCTCGGACACAGGCGAAGCTGCTTTCGTTTAATTTTTAGTTGAAAATCCATTTTTTGTCAAAAAACCGCTTGACAAAATCCCATGGGATATGATATAATTTTTACAGATATAATATTCTTATTATATACTTCATTTTAAGGAGATAATGTTATGAAAAAACGTCTCAAAGGCCTTGCCGCAATCTTAATGGCACTTGCACTCTCAGTTACAATAGTGCTTCCGATAGCCGCGACTGATGTTATGGTTTATTATGGTACACCCGAGCTTCAGGATTCCACCTATCTTGACGATTACAACTTGAGGTCTGACTATAATTACAAGGATGTTACGGTAACCGATTCCCCGTATAACCTCGAAGAATTAGCTGAACTTCCCGAATATTTTAACATTACAGGCTGGAACATCTGGGGCGCCGATAATCTTGGCTCCGGTTACTATGACTCCTTATACCACCTCGAAACCGTCAACACTCCCGACGGCATGAGCGATTACATTACAACAGATTCAAACCTCACTGCAACCGCTCCCGATCTTATCATCGCAGAACCGATCCGCAACGATCTTCGCAAAATCACAAAGCAACCGACTGCAGATGATCCCACAGTTGCGGTTAATTATCCTGATGATGCTACATATCAGTGGTATACAAATGCTGACAGCCGTGATCAGCTCTCTTTCTCTGAATTTACTCCAAATTCCCCCTATTTCGACGGTTTTTGTTGCGGATATTATGCAGATGGGCTTGATTGGGGATATCATTTTGGCAATGAATTAGACATCGCGTTTAACGTACCGTCCGATTCCGTTGTAAAAATCACTCTTTCAAGTGACAATGCCGATTTCTCTTCGTTAGTTTTTGATTATGACGATCAAATAGAATTTACATATAATGAAGCCGATAATGCTTGGTATTCCGAAAAAGCTTCATCGTACATTGCTGTAAATCCTGAAATTCACGGTTCAGATTCCTTCACGGCAACTGTTGAAGTCATCAAAGACAGTGTTTCCACTTTTATCACCGCTAATAACTGCCTTTCTATATTTGACGGATCATATGATTCCGCGCTTGAACAGTGGTGCCCGTATGAATATACGTATAGTTTAGATTACATGGACTTCTACGTGCAAGATATTTCTGTCGGCACCGTAATCAAGGTTACTCCCGAAAGTGATGATGCAGACTTCGAACTCAGTTTTAATGCCTGGAACACCTACAACACAAGCGAGGTCGACGGCGTTTATTATCTCGAATTCACGTCAGATCTCCATTCCGAAGATGACAATATCTATCTCAATGGTACAGCACCGTTCACAGCAAAAATCGAGATTGCATCTCCTTGCCTCCTCGAGGAAACAGCACCGACACTTTCCGAAGTTAATCCGGGAACCGAATATTACTGCGTAATCACATGGCCGGACGGCTTCTCGCTCACATCAAATACATTCTCAGCTAAAGACAATTCAAGCAGTGGCCTCAACCCATTCATTCCGTTCCTGCTTCTCATGAAAAGGATGAGATATTTCGACGGCGATGAGATGGTTGGATATCAGAAGGTTGAAGGCGGCGAAATTCTTGAACCGCTCACACTTGATGACAAGGACGGCATGACACTCGAGGGCTGGTATACTGACAAGGAGCTCACCGAAAAGTTCGACTTTACACAGCCGATCAAATCTGGCAGAAAGCTCTATGCAAAGTGGATTGAAGTTACCGACGAAGAGGTCATTACCGATGATGACGTTATCACTGAGGATGATGTTGTCGCAGAAGATGACGTTATCGCAGAAGATGACACCACTGCAGAAGGTGGTACTTCCACGGAGAAAGCAGTTTACCGCCAAACACACTGCAAAACCAAAAAATAACCGATAAATAAACGAAGGCTGCCGCGAAATAAAAACGGCAGCTTTTTTATTAGCAATCACACTTTTTTTCGCCGCATTTCTGCGGTATGCGTTCAGCTCTGCGCACGAGGATCACATCGTCACCAATCTTCTCGATATCACACCAAAGCACTCTGACAGGATCACACCGCGAAAATGAAAACAGCTTCCCGTCCGACGGCATGATAATCGAAATGACACGGCAGTTTTCGATGTCGATCTCAATATCGGAAACGAAACCGAGTCTCCGACCGTCGCAAATGTTTATAACCTCTTTGTTTTTAAGCTCACAAAAACTGCAAATACGCAAAAAACTCACCTCTGCCAAAATCTATGCGACAGAGGTGAAAATTATTCGGTTAAACTCCCATAAAACGCACTGTGACCTCATCGAAGCGTGAATGCTCTACCATTCTGAAAAGCTGTGCCGTTACGTCAACGAAATTGTCAACGCTCCATCCGTGCACGCCGATATACGCTTCGGTGACGTATCTGTGAAGCGCACGCACAGCCAGGAGTGAGGAGATTTCCTGTGTAAGAGTCGAATCCTTGAACGAACGCGGAAATGCCTTATAAAACACGTGATTTACAAGCATCTTTTCAAGGTAAATATCCATCTTTTCAACGTTTTCAAAGCTGAAACGCGGAATGTCGGAATTGTCAGAATAATACGCGGTTATATCATCCATAAGCTCGGAAAGTGCTGTGCTTGAATGTGAAAGATGCTCAAACAACCGTGCGGCATCCTCATGTGGCATTATTTTGTACGGCAAGGTGACATTAAAAGCATGAGCGAGTAAAGTAATACGGTCGTCGATGTCGTAGTTTCTGTCGGAAAGTATGGAAAATGCCGTATTGCGTGCGCTTGTATATTCAGAGACATCAACCTCAGCCGCGGCAGGAGTGTCATATTCTTCATCAAAAACCTCTATCACTTCCTTGGCAAAGCGTACCGGCTCATCGTCACGGTACAGCAGCTCGAGCGTATATTCACAGCTCGTCGAGGTACACGCTTCATGAATCGGAGAAACACGTATACATCTCGGATATCTGCGGCAGATCTCAGGTATCGCACCTTCACCACACTCACGGTGGAGCGCACAGTAACCGTCATCGGTCTGAATGGGACAACGACCGAGCCAATTGTATGAGATCATGGCATAACGCTCGGGAGTGGGTGCAGGCTTTGTCGCCGGTCGAAATGCAATATCAAGTCTGCGGCGAAGCTCAGGCGAGCAATCCGTGCCGATGATACGGAAATAATCATCCTGCGATAATGCAATTCCCCAGCCGTGACAGCAGGTTGAGCGGCAGTCTCCGCATTTGCAGGCAAAATCACGGTAATATTCAGGAAAAAGAAACTCATGTTTATAAGGCATATGATCCCCTCGGTTCAAGAAAAATCTGTATTTAGTATTTTACCATATCTCAAATAAAATCACAATTCGCAAAATATAAAAAATCATATTACCATTAAAAGTAAATTTTTGGATATTTTTTCAAGTTGCATGACGTCAAAGTGTCATAAGAAACTGAATTTTGCAGCTTTTTGCAAGTCATCCTGCATATCAAAACAGCGCAATGTGCAATATATTACAATAGATGATAGATTTAGCATATAAATAGTCGGCAAATCGCCGATTTCGCAGTACACGAAGAATTTTTTCAAAAAAGCTCTTGCATTTTTTCATGATATATTGTATAATATTGGGTGATGAGCAGATAATTTTTGCAATTTTTGTTTTTCGAAACTGCATTTCATAAGGAGATCACTATGTTTAGTTCAATGTCACGTTCCGAGCTTGAGGCAAAGAAAGCCGCGCTCACAGCCGAATACGAAAATATAAAAGCAAGCGGTCTGAAGCTTGATATGTCGCGCGGTAAGCCCTGCCGTGAGCAGCTTGATATCGCCGAGGGTATCCTGACTTCGGTCAGCACCCGTGCAGACGCTTTCACAGAGGGTGGCGTTGACACCTGCAACTACGGCGGTCTTGACGGTATTCCCGAAGCAAAGAAGCTCTTCTCCGATCTTCTCGGTATACCTGCGGAAAATATCATCGTCGCAGGCAACTCCAGCCTTAATTTAATGTACGATGCACTCGCACGTGCACTTATTTACGGTGTTGTCGGCGGAAACGGTCCGTGGTGCCGCGAGGGTAAGCTCAAGTTTCTCTGCCCTGTTCCCGGCTATGACCGTCACTTTGCGGTAACCGAATCACTTGGTTTCGAGCTGATTCCTGTACCGATGACAGCAAACGGTCCCGATATGGATGAGGTTGAACGCCTTGTAACCGATCCTGCCGTAAAGGGTATCTGGTGCGTACCGAAATATTCAAATCCCGAGGGAATCACATACAGTGACGATACAGTTCATCGCCTCGCTGCCCTTAAACCTGCGGCAAAGGATTTCCGCATCATGTGGGACAACGCATATGTCATCCACGATCTTTACGACGAAACTGACAAGCTCCTCGACATCTTTACAGAGGCAAAGAAGTACGGCAACGAGGATATGATCTACTATTTCGCTTCCACCTCGAAAGTAAGCTTCCCCGGAGCCGGAGTTGCACTTATCGCGGCAAGCAGTGCAAACATCGCGCAGATCAAGTCCGTGATGACGATACAGACCATCGGTCACGACAAGATAAATATGCTCCGTCACGTTAAATACTTCAAGGATGCAAACGGCGTACTTGCTCATATGAAGCTGCACGCAAATATCATCCGTCCGAAGTTTGAAATCGTTCTCGATTCCTTTGAACGTGAGCTTTCGGGTATCGCAGAATGGACAAAGCCTCGCGGCGGTTACTTCATCAGTCTTAACGTCCCCGAAGGCACTGCAAAACGCGTATTCACTCTCTGCAAGGAAGCAGGACTTGTCCTCACAAACGTCGGCGCAACCTTCCCTTACGGCAACGATCCGCATGACCGCAATCTCCGTATCGCTCCGACATTCCCCTCCAATGCCGATCTTCAGAAAGCGTGTGACGTTCTTTGTCTCTGCGTTAAATTGGCAGCTATCGAAAAGGCACTTGGTTAATTCAATAATAAAAACAGCGTTGTGTCAGTAAAAAGTGAACAAGTCCGTTAAAAACGGACAATTGAAAAAAACAGCCTCCTATGGTAGAATTAAAGTACTACTATAGGAGGTTTTGTTATGGCAAGAGAATATCGACACATAGAGGAGTATGAAAAGGAAATTATACAACTGTGGG
>JAFTTS010000055.1 GCA_017466685.1 Clostridia bacterium | reverse complement strand
TATATAACTATTTACCGTCTTTATAATAACCTCGCAAAGGTTACATATACAGATAATAACACTACAAAACTCTCCACATCAAAGACCTACGAGTTCAGCATATGGCTTCGTAAAAACCGTGATATAAACGAAAGCGGTGATATGAAGGTTCGTATAGCCGTTAACGGAAACGAAATCGCAGGCGATGCCAGAATTCCGATAACCGAGGAGTGGACAAAGTACACCAAGACCTTCACTCCCTCAAGTAACGGTGCTATCACAGTTAATATCTGGCGTTTCTGGACTGCAAATGACATAATTCCGTTTGATATTGACGGAATGTCCATTGTCGATACAGCAACCGGCGAGGAGCTTATCACGACCGGTACATGGACAACCTCGGGCTACGCAAATCCTCTTGCAATAAAGTTAGGCTCAAGCGAAACCTCGTACACTCATGCAGACGGTGCCGAGATATATGCCACATCGGGCAAGCTCGAGCAGGGTATATACTATTTAAGCGGTGACTTCCGTCTTGGTGCATACGATCACAATAAATTTACAGTCAACAGCAGCGGTATCGTTACAGCCGACGCAAACGGCGGTACACTTACCGTTACAGCCAACGGAAAGACTCTCAAAACAGTCGGCGGTGCAGAATCGCTCGAATTGAGTCCCCTTGACTGGACAAGCGGCAAGTTTATCCTCGTGGTTGACAAAGAAGGTCTCGATCTCACTGATCTCATATATAACGTAAGCGGTGTAGAGTCGCTCGACTTCAAGAATATCAAGTTTGAGCTCGCGGATGACTTTACAATGGCATGGGAATCGAACACAGGCGATCCTGTTTCCGTTGTGAATGATGTTCTTGACACAGAAAACGGCACAGTTGGTGCAGAGAATAATGAATACACGCATATCACAAACGTATTCACCGAGCCTGCACAGAATAATTTCATTGCTGACAACGGTCTCACACTTGACACAAGCAAGACCTATAAGCTTTCGGTCTGGATGCGTGGACTGCGTACTTCAAACGCTCCCGGCGCGATGAATGTTCGTGTATTTGTTGGCGGCACGGTTGAAGCTTCGAGGGAGGGCTATGCGCTTTCACGTCAGGGTAACTTCGATTTTGGCGCAGTGCTTTCCGATAAATGGCAACAGTATACTATGATATTCAAGCCCACATCGACAAGTGCCGAGTTCGGCTTCAGAAGATACTGGACTTCTGCTGACGTTGTTCCGTTTGACATTGACGGCATATCGCTTGTTGAGGTTGATCCCACAACATATGACGTTATAGGCGAGGAGCTTATCACAACCGGTTATTGGACACCGACTGCGTATCCGACTCCGGCAACAAGATCAAAAGCTGTAGCCATGACGGAGAGCGAATACTTCCACGTTGAGGGTACGGGCTTCAATGCAACCTCGGGAACTCTCGGTGCAGGTATTTATCATGTTACGGGCGACTTCCGACTTGGTGAATTTGACTTTGACAAGGTTGATTTTTCCACGGCTCTTGCCTACAACGTTACCTCTGATTATAACTACGGCATACTCACAGCAACAGCAAATGGAACTGCACTGAAAACCACAGACGGTAAAGCCGCAGTAGAGCTTAATGCAGAAAACTGGACAAGTGCCGAATTTCTCCTAAAGGTTGGAGAAGAGGGACTTGATTTAACCGAGCTTGAATTTGTTCTTTCCGAGAAAATTTCAGGCTATGCTCCCGATGCGATCGACTTCAGAAACATAAAATTCACCGAAGCAACAAAGATGTACCTTGACAACTGGACTGCAGGTGACGGAACTCCCATCATGGAAGTGAATGCGGTTCTTGACACCAATAACGAAACAGTTGGCGAAGCGATGAGCAACACCTATATCTCCGTATTTAACAGAAGCAGAGACGTGGCAGGTGCGGCATACTCCGATAAGGCTGTAAATCTTGAGGAAGGCAAATCCTATAAGCTTTCCCTCTGGATGAAGACACCCGAAATCGAAAACTTTGTCGCTCCAAACGATACAGCAGGTAAGCTTATCCGTATTGCTCTTGACGATTATGCATACTCGTCAGATGTTGTCTCAAGCAACGCAGGAACAACTCCGGCAATTATTCGTGAAGGCTCGTTTGAGGGCGTTTCAGCGCTTCTTTCCGATAAATGGCAGAAGTATACAATGGTATTCACGGAAAACGAAACAGAACCTCTCTTTATAAGATTCAGAGGCGGTCCCAGCGGTTACGATTATCTCCCGTTTGATGTTGACGGACTTTCACTTGTCGAAGTTGAGCTTGACGGAAACGGCGGCTATACAGTTATCGGAGAAGAACTTATCCATTACGGCGAGAAACTCAGCTCTAATGCCGGATGGTCGAGTTACACTTACTATGAGAACGGTCCTATGACCGCAAATGTGGCTCTCGCCGAGGAATTTCCTTATTATACAGTTAATGCTCCGCTCGACGGCAGCAACACTGAAATTATCTATTCCGATCCTGATCCTATCGTACTCGAGCCCGGCATTTATAATATTTCAGGTAAATTCCGTCTCGGTTCGTACGATATGAGCGGAGAAAACAATTCGGCAAATCTCACAATGTTCGCAACCGCAAACAATGTTCAGCTTCTTTCGGTCAGCGGCAGCGAATATGCGACGGTTTCCTCTGATTGGAATGAAATCACCTTCGTTCTTGACACCTCTGTAACCATTACCATGGAAGATTTCGAGATCATGCTTGACGGTGCGTATAATATCGATTTCACAGAGATCACCGTTGAGCTTGTTGAACGTCATATAAAGCTGGCAGATATAAATACAGGCTATATCATGACGCTCCTTCTTCTCAAGAAGCTCTACGCTCCTGCAGAAGACACCGACTTTAGCAATCTCATTTACGACGCGATCACAAATGTTAAACTCAGACATTGGGAATATGGTGATCAGACTCTCGAGCAGCTTACAGACGAAGACGGAAATATGTACCTCTCTGCAAGCAACCTGAGCGATAACATCACCGGCTTCACATACACTCCCGGAACGACACTCAAATACGGCACATACCGTTTCTCGGGTGAATTCCGCACAAAGAACCCCGGTGAAAAGACCAATCTCCGTATAAACATAAGCGGAAAGCAGGGTTCTGTTATAGCAACGAACGAATGGACAAAGTTTGAGTTCTTCGTTGAGCTTGCAAAGGATGCACCGCTTATTGTTAAGGTATACGGCGGTCCGATCCTTACAAATACGCAGGACTTCGAGATGAGAAACTTCCGCCTTGACGACCTCGCGGCAAATCCCATCGCACAGACACTTTACAGCATTACATTTGATAAAGATGTCAGCGGCTGGAGCACCGGCGGACAGGGAGCAGGTACCTTCACCTGGAAGACCGAGGAGAACGGCAATGGTTATATGACCGTATCCGACAGAGCAACAAGCGCAACTCCTGCATATTACACAGTTCCGCTCAAGCTCATTCCGAAGTCAACATATGTATTCTCGTTCGACGTCCGTGCAACCAATCCGGGCGAAACATCAAGAGTCCGCTTCGGTATCGGTTACAGTATGTTCACGCTCGACGCTCCGAGTGATCCTGCAGCGCCTAACCTCGTGATGATCACAAGCGGCGAATGGATGCACGTAACAGCAACCTATGTTGCAAACGGAAACGAATCGCTTGCAATGCTCTTTATGACAGGTCCCACAGAAGGCGAAAACATCGAATTCGATATTGATAACTTCAAGATCGAGCGCATGATCGGTGTACGCTATGAGATCTATCCCGCAGGTGACTTTGACAACCAATCAACAGCACTTATCGGCTGGGGTACCGGCGGTCAGGGTGCAGGTAAGATCACATGGCAGCAGGAGGAAAACGGAAACGGTTACATCCAGCTGACAGACCGTGCAAACGCTTTAGTACCGCTTTACAGAGATTTCGGCTTCAAGACAGAGGCCGGCAAGAAGTATAAGATTTCATATGATATCAAAACCGTTAATGAAGGTGAAACAATGGTCGTACGTACGAGTGTCGGATATTCTCTTATCAATACACAATACGGCACTCCCGCCTTCACCGTTAACAACAATTGGCAGCATATCGAAAGCTACTATACCGCAGAAACGGCAGGCGGCTTCACGCTTATGTTCAGAGGCGGTCCGAGCGGTCTTGATACCAATGATTTCGCGATCGATAACCTTGTAATTGAGGAAGTCGAGTAAAGGAGAACCAATATGAAAAAAATTAAACTGATTTCCTTTATACTTACCGCAATGCTTGCCCTGCAGTTTTTCGCTGCGGGTGCAGGTGCTGCGATAGTTAAAACAGAGAATAAGCCGGTTACAGTCGGCTGGGAAGATGAAAGAGAGGGTGCACCGCTTTCAATAAGCGAGCCTCTTCCGGACGACAACAAGCTGTCCAAGCATTCCTCGTTTGATTTTACCTCGTCACTTCATTATTTCTCTCCAAACGGACAGACCATCGAACAGATTGAGGATGAAAACGGCTCATATCTCAAAATGAGAGATATATACTATGCTTGGATGGGCTTTACATTCCAGGCACCGAGAGAGGTTGACGAAGGCAAATATAAGTTCAGCGGCTATTTCCGCACAGCAAACCCGGGTGAGATCACCATGCTTCGTGTCCAGATTTGCGACATCAGCGATAACATGGAAACATTCTACGTTTACTGCGGAAATGAATGGGTTAAGGCTGATTATTATATTGACCTGCCTGACAAGCTTTACTATATCAAGGTCCTCGGCGGCCCATACAATGAATTGACTCAGGAATACTGCGTTGACCAGTTCTCGCTTGTTCCCGTTGATGAGATTCCCGAGAATAAGCAGACAGAATTCGGAGATAAACTCGGTCTCGATGGGCTGGAATATGCCGTATATGCAAAGGAGTGTCAGCTCAAAGCAGACGGTACAACCAAGTACGATGCCAAGAAAAACGCAAAGTATGATGTTGGCGGTATTATCATCAACTCTGACTGTACACAGTTTGTTTCCTCTGCGGCAGGTGAAACCTGTACCGAGGAGGACATCATCAACTTCGCAAAGCAGTTTAAGGATACTCACGTCACCGACTATTTCATGAACGTCGCCGCATGGAATACCGTTTATCCCTCTGATAATTATGTTGACTATGTTGATAAGTATTATCTCACACTTGACAGAGGTCAGGAGGTTGACTATACGACCAACACCGCTATCAAGGGCGCACGTTACATCTTTGAAACACTCGCAACAGACTATTTCGGTCTTTGGCACGAGGCGTTCAGATCGGTTGGCATAAATCCGTGGATCTCATTCCGTATGAACGATATTCACGAAACCTATAACACCTATACCGGTCTTCCGAGTTACGGTGCAGATGAATTCCTCTACAATGCACAGCAGAGAGGACTCATGCGCGGAAGATATCTTCCCAAGGGCACTGCAACGACTGCACTTGACTACACATACGAGGAAGTACGTAACTTCTTCCTTGCACTGATCGATGAATCTGTTGCACGTTACGGCTCATACGGTATCGAGCTTGACTTTATGCGTGAGATCTGGCTCTTCTATCCCGGCGGAGAATATAACGGACTTGAGATCATGAACGACTTTATGCGTGATGTAAATGAGATTCTTGCAAAATATGAACTCAGATACGGTCATGACATCAAGGTAGCAGTTCGTGTTCCGTCAGATATTCAGACAGCCTATGACTTCGGTCTCGACGTTGGTACATGGGCGGCAGAGGGACTTATCGACATGATCATCCCGACATCAAGATGGGAAACCACCGACGCTGATATGCCGATAAAGACATGGGCATCCATGTTCAAGCCTTACGGTATCGAAATCGCGGCAGGCGTTGAGCAGAGAAATATGGCATGGCCAGACGGCGGAAACGGCGGACATTCCATCGAAACCTTCGCAGCTCTTGCGGCAAACTATTTCTCACAGGGCGCAGACAAGATGTATTTCTACAACTATTTCCTCGGCGTTAATGACGTGTTCACCGATGACATCAAGATTTCCACCGATAGCACATACTATAGCGTGTACTCTCTTGAAGGTTACTGGAATGCGATCACAAGCCTCGGTTCATATGATAAGGTTATGACAATGAACCGTCGTCACATGATCACCTATAACGACATTACGCCGACATGGAGAAACACCAATGTTGTACTTCCTGCAGAAATAACCAATAAGGCTTATAAGTCGTTCCGTGTTGCAGTCGGTGACGTTTCAGAGGGCTCGAAGCTCTATCTGAAGATCGCCTGCGACAATGCTGATGTGTTTGCAGATAAGCTTCCGACAGTTTATGTAAACTCCGAGCTGTGTACATATCTTGGCAGCGAGAAAGGCTCTAAAGCAAATACAGGTATTGCTTATAATGCGTTCACCACAAACAATATGCTCGTTTTCGAAATTCCCACCGAAGCACACGATGAAACCTATATGTACATTGATATTATGAGCAACGAAGCAATTGAAAGCTTCAAGACCGATTATGTTGAGGTTTACGTTAAGGCACACGACTAATTGAAAACCGTCCCCGGGCTATGACGGTTCGGGGACATTTTTTTGAAAGGGTACTACCATGAAAGGTATCATAATTAATCAGGACACAGACGGTCAGCTTCGAAGCTATAATGAAAAACCATTCACAGAGCAGGAGCTTCGTGACTTTTTCCTTCAGTTCAAGGATACACATATAACCGATTATTTTCTTTGTGTTTATTCGCAGACAGCGATCTATCCCTCAAAAGTTTGCGAGAGTATGCTTGATAAGTATAATTTCTTCCTCGAAAAAGACGGAAAGGTTGATGACGTTCATCTGAATGCGATGAATCATATATTCAACGACCTGAAGATCGATCATATTGCAGTATCAATTGACGCACTGAGAGAAGCGGGAATAAATCCGTGGATCTCATACCGCATGAACGATGTACACTATCTCGCAGAGCATTTCTTCTATAAAAATGAATCACATATGCTTGATAAGTTTTATAAGAAGCATCCCGAGCTCCAGCGCGTAAAGTTCCATCCGGAATTTGTACATACAAATGCAGATTTTTCACTCGACTTCACATATGACCTCGTCCGTGAGCGTATGCTTGCGATAATCGACGAGTCAATAGAGCGTTATGATCCGTACGGTATCGAGCTTGACTTCCAGCGTGAAATGGATCTCTTTGGAATAGGATATGAATATGAGGGCATCGACATTATGAATCAGTTCTTCCGCGAGGTTGATGCTATCACAAAGAAGTACGAGGCGAAATTCGGTCACGAAATAAAGGTTGCAGTTCACGTTTGTCCCGATGTTCAGACAAATATCGACTTCGGTCTTGACATAATGCAGTGGGTTGCGGAGGGAATAGTTGACCTTGTAATTCCGGGCTGTCGCTATGAATCAAACGATAACGATATGCCGATAAGACTCTGGTCAACGCTTTTGAAGCCTTATGGAGTCAAGCTTGCGGCAGGAATCGAAACAAATCTCATACCCGCCGGTGGACATCATGCAGTCACTCCGAATATTGAAACCTATGCCGCGTGTGCTCACAGTGCGTACGACCAGGGAGCGGATAAGATCTATTTCTATAATTATTTCAGACATAATCTTTACGAGCGTTTTGACAAGAACGCACCGTATATCGAAGATCCCGACCGTTTGGCATGGGAGCATGACCAATACTGGACAGTACTGAACACGTTCGGTGAGCCTGAAAAGGTTGCAGAGTTCAACCGCCGTCATACAACCTCGACAAAAGACAAGATGCCGCTCTGGAAGCGTAACACCAACATTGCCGGTGAAAACCGCGGAATCAATCAGCTTCCTCTTACGGTAACACGTGATGCCGGATTAAAGTTCCACGTCGGTAAGATTCCGCCCGAAGCAGAGGTTATATTCCGTTTTGCGGTTGAAAACGACGAGGAATCGCTTGAAAATCTGCCGCGTGTGTTCATTAACTCCGAGGCGTGCGAATTTATCGGAGCAGATATGGACGAGCGTTGGCACAGAGGTACAAAGCTGTTCAGCTATAAAGTGCCCTCAAGCGCATTCAAATCGATAATTTGTCCTTACATTATTATAAAACAGAAAACCACCTTCACATATGCAGACGTATTTGTAAAGGTACACAATTAACAGGGAAGTATAATTCCAACAATATTGCTTTCTTTTTCTTCTTTCCTCTTCCCCCGATAGGTTCATGTGACTTTTCGGGGGAACCCATTATATTTTTCGACTTTCCGGAATATATATTATTCAAGATAGGGTATTTCAATAAAGTCGCAAAATGATAAAAAGATGGCACAATAGGAAATTGACTCACAAGACAAAATATGATATAATATAACAGTAAGAATTAAGATTTGCACATATTTTTGGCGTAAATCTTATATTTTTAAATAAAGAAAGGAATAAAATCATGAAAAAACTTTTAACCTTAATTCTTGCACTGTGTCTGACTATGACACTCTTCGCAGTAGTTCCTGTATCTGCTGCAGACGGCGAAGTCCTTATTGGTACCCCTAACGTAGACGGCGTTCTCGACGACATCTACAAGCAGTCCCTCACCGTTGTTTACGACGGCGATCCCGCAAAGAACCACGTTGACGGCGATTGGTGGGATGCAAGCGCAACCTTCTATGCACTTTACGATAACAAGTACGTTTACCTTTGCGCAGTTGTAAAGGATGACGACGTTGTCGGCGCGGCTGACGCTTACGTTCTCCGTGACGTTAACCCCTATGCAAACGACTGCGTTGAGTTTCGTCTCGACTTTGCTAACAACCCTGATAAGGTATATGATGAGTCTGAAACCTTCTTCAAGGTTGGTGTTGACGCACTTGGCAAGAGAAAGTATACATTCTTCAGCGAAGTTGTTGATATCAATACCTGTATCGCAGTTTCCAAGGTAACCTCTGACGGTTATGTTATTGAGCTTGCTGTTCCTCACAGCACAAACGAGTATAACCAGCTCATCACTGCAGGTAAGCTCGGTCTCACATATTGGCTCTTCGACCTTCATGCAGATGCAGAGGGTATCGTAAAGCCTATCGTTGAGGTTGACTACGTTCACTATGCTATTCAGGCAGAGGGCAAGGCTAACACCGAGTGCTCCTACTACACTCTTTCCAGCAAGAAGGTAACCGGCGGTGCAACACCCACTCCCGATATCACTCAGCCTATAGTTACCACCACAGAAGCTCCCGAGACCACCGAGGCTCCCGAGGCTGACACAACTGCAGCTGAGGTTGAAGACACAACTGCAGCAGAAGTAGAGGATACCACCGCGGCTGAGGCTGAGGACACCACCGTTGCAGAGGGCGAAGATACAACTGCAGCAGAGGGTGAAGACACCACAGAAGGTGAAGAGACCACTGTACCGGAGGATGCTGATACCACCGTTGCAGAAGAAACCACTGTAGCTGAGGATGAAGAAACTACCGAAGCAGATGGTGAAGCTGATACCGACGATGCAAACAAGGACGACGAGAACAAGTCCAACGAAGGCGGCAACGATGACGAAAAGGGTGGCATTTCCACGCCTGTTATCATCGGAATCGTTGCAGCAGTTGTTGTAATTGCAGGCGTCGCAGTTGTTCTTTCCAAGAAAAAGAAGAACTAATACATAACAACAATAACTAAACTTTTTGGTCAAAGGCGTGGTTTTGTACTGCGCCTTTTGATTTTTCTAATATTTTTTCATAAAATTCATTTCACCTCTTGACAAAAGCGAAAGTATCATGTATAATATAATAGTCGTCGGGAAGACCGAACGATACGCGAGAGTGGCGGAACTGGCAGACGCGCACGTTTGAGGGGCGTGTGGTTCACACCGTACGGGTTCAAGTCCCGTTTCTCGCACCAAAAAAGTCGACATTGGGCTTGTCCCGAGGTCGGCTTTTTTCATGCACGAAATGTGCGTAAAGACGTATTCAAGAATGCGATAGCGTTCTTGTCAAGTTGGCGTATCGCGCCAATCTTGTAGGGTTCAACAAGTCCCGTTTCTCGCACCAAACACCGATTGGATTGTTCTGTCGGTGTTTTTTTATTGTATAATCCGTTCCCAATACGCGAAGCGTATATCATCGAGCGAAGCGAGATATCATGCCGAAGGTATATCACATCGCGTCAGCGATATATCATTTATAGCTCCCGTTTCTCGCACCAAGCACCGATTGGATTGTTCCGTCGGTGTTTTTTTGTTGGAGATGATATACCAAATACAAAAAGTGTACAAAACACTCAAAAAATTGCAAAAATGTAGTGATTAGTTCGCTTTTTACCAAAATATTGATTGTTAAAGGACATTGTAAACCGGCCTGCAATATATTCATATGAAATTGCAAGATTATTATATTTACAAAATAAACGGGATTATGATATAATTATTACGACAAATTGCACTAATGTTGTGCAGTTTATCAAAAAAACGGCAAAAGCCGAAATTCAAAAAAAGGAGATTCAGTTATGAAAAAACGCTTTTTAGCAATGCTGTTAGCAATGCTGCTTGTGATTACGTCATTACCGATGACCGTATTAGCAGACAGTGCTGATAACAGCGCAGCCTCCTCCGATCCTCTTGCATATGCAGACTGGTCGGAAAACGTCACTGATGTTAGTTTTAGTGACGCACCCTATAATTATGTTCATGTCTACGGCGATGACCACGCAAACGGATGGTTAAATTATGCCGATTCGGATGTGACGTTATCGAGCGAAAAAACTTATCGCTTGTCATTTCAGCTTCGCGGTATCCCGCGTTTAAATAACGCTTCGGATAACCATCAAATGCGACTCTTGGTGATGGATTCGAATTTGAATGCAAGTAATGTCACGTTCACTCCTGAAGCAGGACGTGTTCATTTGCTCAATAATAAAGATCCGAGAATCGTTATCAGCGACGGCTATTGGGGATATTACAGCATTTTATTCACCGGTAATGATTCGCCTCTTTCATTAAGATTCCGTCCCGCGGATTCCGTTGAAGATGCTGCACCATACGACATTCGCTATTTTTCACTTTATGAGATTGATGCCGACGGAAACAATACAGGTAATGATCTTATCAAGTATGCTTCCCAGATCGACACGGATTCCGGATTAAGCATTCAGAATGCGTATGGTTGGAGCTGGGGATATGCAAAGCCTGCTTTCTATACGGAATGTGGTTACAGCAGTGTCGCAACTCCCACCGACGGTTCCAACGCTAACGCAACACTCGGCAATCTCGTTCTCACTCCCGGAAAATACTCACTCAGCGCAAAATTCCGTCTTAACACTCTTGATTTCAGCTTGCTTACCCAAAACAGCAGCAACCACTATTTATTCTCGCAGTACACCTCCGCTCTTACTGTGACCGGCGGAAATGGTGTCACTGTTGAACAAACGGAAAGCCTCACGATTGGAACAACATGGAGCACCGGAACATATACCCTTAATGTTACCGAACCCACCACTCTCGGCGAGCTTTCCTTCATGCTTGATAAGGCTATCGGATTTGATATAGCTGATTTAAAGCTGATTCAGACCGTATCTTATAACGATAATTATGCTTCCGATTCAGGTGAGCCTGTAGAGGTTACACATGAATATATTGCGGACGGCATAAACAGCTATATGCACGCTTCAAACCTCCGTGTTACTGCTGACGCCGCAAACTACATTGATAATGATGTAAACATCGTTGCAGGTGAGGAATACAAGCTCAGCTTCTATGTCCGTGCGGCATATTCGTCTGACTGGACATTCTACACCGCCGCAGGTGATGCACGTCCGTTTGAAATCGACGGCGAGGGTTATACAGACAGACGCTTCAGCTTAAACGGCTGCTCCACTGTTGAAGTAACTAACATCACAAACGAATGGCAGTATATTGAAACGACCGTCACTCCCACAGCCGATGGCGCACTCAGCTTTACTTGTTGGAAAAAGGGAAGCTGGGAATTTCTCCCGTATGATATCGCAGGCCTTTCAGTTGTAAAGGTCGGAACAACCGATGAGCTTATTGCACACGCTGACGAGCTCAAGACCGATGCAAACAACGCAGGCTGGTATGCAAGCGTTTCAAGCTGGAGAGATACATTCATCCCCGTTGACATCAAGGTTGACGTGGTTGATACCAAGCCTTACAATCAGGTAAGCGGCGAGCTTAATATCGTCAGCGACGACGTTCTCACAGCTGGTGTTTATAAAGTAAGCGGTGACTTCCGTCTGCCCGATATCAAGGCTTCCAATATGGAAATTGATTTCTTCGCAGACCCGAATCGCGGTTGGACTTTTGCATATGTTGTAAACGATAACAACAAGGCAACCGTAAGTGCACTTAATAACGGCGAAGTATTTGACACCGCAGAGATTACCACAGACTGGACCACAGCCGAATTCGAACTTGTTGTTCCTTTTGGCACAACTCTCGCAAAGAGCGATATTTCCTTCACATTCGGTGATGCCGAGTCTGTTGACTTCAAGGATATTGAGTTCATTCTTAACGAAAACAAGTATAATTTCGATTATATCGACGGCAACGGAAATTATGCTGTAATTGGTGATGAGACCATCGCAGACGACGTAAACGAATATGTTCGTCTTTCGAATGTACGTATCTCGGGCGACGGTATGTCTTATACTGATGAAGATGTAACCGTTACTACAGATGCTTCCTACGATGTAAGCTTCTATATCCGCTCCACATATTCGTCCGAGTGGATCATTCCCACAGGTTATGATACAACCACCGGTACATTTACAAACAGCAAGACCATGATGACCGATGCCGGTGTTGGTTACACCCAGGTACGTGTTTCCATGAACGGAAGCGCAGTATCTCCCATCACTCCTGTAACTCCCGAGTGGCAGAAGGTTAACGTTACTCTCACTGCAAAGAACAGTAACGCGCTCAGCCTTGTATTTAACGAAATCGGCGGCGAGGATAATCTCCCGTACGAAATCGCAGGTCTCTCTATAGTTGAAAGCGGAACAACCACCGAACTCGTTGCACACGGTCTCCAGGTTAAGACAGACAATAATAACGCAGGCTGGTATGCAGTTACTCGTTATAGAGGCAGTGCAAGTATTCCGAACGATCTCAAGATCGAAGCTTTCACTGCAGAGGCGTATAACCAGATCAGTGCACCCGAAGCAGGCGTGACAGAGCTTAATATCATAAGCGACGACACTCTCGGTACAGGAATTTACTATGTATCCGGTGATTTCCGTCTGCCTGATTACAAATCGTCCAATGTTACATTCGGCGGCGAAGGCTCGTCCTGGAATATGCCTTATGTTGTAACAGACGGTAACGTAACCACTGTCAGTGCATACTACAACGGCGAAGTGATCGGCACAGCAGATGTAACCACAGCATGGAGCACTGCAAAGTTCGAACTTGCTGTTCCTGCAGGCACTACTATTGCAAAGAGCGATATCTCCTTTGTATTCGGCGATGCTTGTGACATTGATTTCAAGAATATTGAGATCACTCTCGCAACAGACAAGTATAACTTCGATTATACCGATGCAAACGGCGACTATGCAGCTGTTGTGAATGAAACCATCGCAGATGTTGCAGACAGCTATATGCACGCTTCAAACCTCCGTGTTACAGCCGACGCTGCAAACTACATTGATAATGACGTAACTATCGTTGCAGGCGAAGAATATAAGATCAGCTTCTATGTCCGTGCGGCATATTCGTCTGACTGGACATTCTACACCGCCGCAGGTGATGCACGTCCGTTTGAGATTGACGGCGAGGGTTACACCGCAAGACGCTTCAGCTTAAACGGCTGCAGCACTATTCAGGTTGACAATATTACAAGCGATTGGCAGCACATCGAAGCAACTATCACTCCCACAACCGACGGTGCACTCAACTTTACTTGTTGGGAAGTGGGCAGCTGGGAATTCCTCCCGTATGACATCGCAGGTCTCTCTCTTGTAAAGTCCGGAACAACCGATGAGCTTATTGCACACGCTGACGAGCTCAAGACCGATGCAAACAACGCAGGCTGGTATGCAAAGGCTTCCGGCTACAGAGATACATTCATCCCCGTTGACATCAAGGTTGACGTGATTGATACCAATTCCTACAGCCGTGTAAGCGACGAGCTTAATATCATAAGCGACGATGTTCTCACAGCAGGTGTATATAAGGTAAGCGGTGACTTCCGTCTGCCCGATATCAAGGCTTCCAACATGGAAATCGATTTCTTCGTAGATCCGAACCGTGGCTGGACATTTGCATATGTTGTAAACGATAACAATAAGGCAACTGTAAGTGCGCTTATTAACGGAGAAGTATTTGACACAGCAGAGATCACCACAGACTGGACGAATGCAGAGTTTGTTCTTATTGTTCCGGAGGGTGAAAACTACAATAAGAATGACATTTCCTTTGCATTTGCAGATACCACTGTAGATTTCAAGAACATCACTATCGAAGCTGATGACAGTCTGGCAGATCAGATCGCGGCTGCAGAGGTTTACGATCTCATCGAAGCAATCGGCGATGTAACTCTCGAATCAGGTGATGCAATCGTAGCGGCTGAAACAGCATATGCGGCACTTACTGATACACAGAAAGTATATGTTACCAACTACGAAACCCTTACCGCAGCAAGAGCTACATATGATGCACTTGTTGCAGCAGAGGAAACAGCAAAAGTTCAGTCCGTAATTAATGCAATTGATGCAATCGGCGAGGTAACACTCGAATCTGAGGAAGCAATCGTAGCAGCAGAAGCGGCTTACGCTGAACTCACCGATGCACAGAAAGCACTTGTTACAAACAATGAGACACTTACTGCGGCAAGAGCAACACTTGATGAACTCAAGCTTATTGCGACATCCGTTGCAAAGGTTGGCGACGCTTACTATGCAACCATCGAGGAAGCACTCGCAGCAGACGGCGACATTACTCTCCTTGCTAACATCGAGAATGAAATCGCCGTTGCAGAAGTAGTTTCCATCATCAAGAACGGCTTTACTGCAAATGTTGTTGCGGCAGACGGCTACGAGCTTATCGAAACCGATGAAGCATACAACGTATACACAGCAGTAACCAAGTTCGACCTCTCCGGCGTAACCATGACACTCGGCGCAAGCCTCTCTCTCGACTTCGCTATCGATACCGCAAACCTCACCGGTACTGACAACTACGCAAAGATGACCATCGTATACGCAGACGGCAGTGAGCCCGATACGATTATCGTACCTCAGTCCGAGTGGACAGAATTCAGCGGCAAAATCTACACCGCTAAGTTCACCGGTATGGCTGCAAAGCAGATGAACG
>JAFTTS010000054.1 GCA_017466685.1 Clostridia bacterium | reverse complement strand
GCCATAATGAAGCTGTTTGCCTCGTATTTAAAGCAAGGCATAAAGGAAATGACCGAACAGAACACTAAAGTCACGTTTCTCGGCGATAAGTCACCCTTTCCCGAGGCACCACGTGCGCTTATGGAACGACTTGAACGTGATTCTGTCGGGAACAAATATCGCTTGAACGTTGCCGTCAATTACGGCGGAAGAGCGGAGATCGTTAATGCTGTCAACCGTCTTGCGGCGAGGGGCGTTACCGAATTTTCCGAGGAGCTTATCGAAAGTGAACTCTATACAAAGGGGCAGGACGATCCCGATCTTATCGTGCGTTCAGCCGGTGAAATGCGGCTTTCCAACTTTTTAACGTGGCAATCGGTTTACTCTGAATTTTATTTTTCCGACACCTTATGGCCCGATTTCGGTGAAGCCGATGTTGATGCGGCGGTTGATGCGTATTATCATCGTGTACGTCGCTTCGGCGGGGTTGTTTGATCATTAGAGTATTAAAGGGGATTATATTATGAAACTGCGTATACTCACAGCTATTGTAGGATTACCGCTTGTTGTGGTTGTACTGTTATATTCCGACAAGATCGTACTTCCGATCGTGTTGGCTCTTGCTTCTGCAATCGGAGAATTTGAGATGCTCGGCTGTATCGGTCAGCGAAAGAAGCTTGAGGTTACGGTTCCGTCTCTTATTTATGCGGCGGCTGTACCGTTTTCGGCACGTTATGTTGTCGATTTTTCGGAAAGAGACTCATATTTTCTCGCTGTATTCGGCGTTGTGACATTCATATATATGTTTTATCTGATGTCGCTCGCGGTTCTTTCAAAGGGAACAAAGACCATCAGCGATATGACGTTGACTGCCGCGACCGCACTGTATATAACCGTCGGCTTCTCGAGTATGGTCATGCTTCGGGACATGAATTATAACGATAATGACTTCGGCTTCTATATTTTCATGCTCATTTTCATCGGAGCATGGATTCCCGACGGTGCCGGATATTTCTGCGGACGTGCTTTCGGAAAGCATAAGCTCATTCCCGATGTCAGCCCGAAAAAGACTGTTGAGGGAGCGATCGGCGGAATTGTTTTCGGCGGACTTTCATTTGTCGCTTTCGGTGCAATTGTTGGTGCATTGACCGCTCTTGAACCAAGATATGTATCTCTCGCAGTCACAGGATGCGTTGTTGCCGTTGTTTCTATCTTCGGCGACCTTATCGCTTCGCTTATCAAAAGACAGTACGGCATCAAGGACTACGGCAAGATCTTCCCGGGACATGGCGGCGTTATGGACCGTTTTGACTCCATCATTGCGATTGCGCCGTTCTTATTGATGATATGCTCACATCCCGATATTTTCAAACTCTTTTCATGATCGGTGAAAATAATGACAGATAAAAAAATTGTAATTTTAGGTTCCACGGGCTCTGTGGGACAACAGACCGTCGAGGTGGCACAGGATCTCGGTGTTAATACCGTGGTCCTCGCTGCCGGGCGGGATTATAAAAAAATGGAAATTCAAGCGCGGCAATTACGGCCGCTGTTTTGCGTAATGGAGGACGAAGCTGCGGCACGTGAATTAAAGCTTGCTCTTGCCGATACGGATATCCGCGTTGAAGGCGGTCACGAAGCTCTTCTCTCGGCGGCGGCTTATCACGATGCTGACGTTATATTCAATTCGGTTGGCGGCAGTGACGGTCTTGAGCCGACCATGGCTGCACTCGAAGCCGGAAAAACACTTGCTCTTGCAAACAAAGAGAGCATCGTTATGGCAGGCGAAACCGTTATGAAAAAGGCACGTGAGCTCGGAAGCCGTATCATTCCGGTTGATAGCGAGCACTCGGCGATCTTCCAATGTCTTGAGGGACGCTCGGGAAATGACATTAACAGAATTTTGCTCACGGCATCAGGTGGGCCGTTTTTTGGTATGTCAAGGGATGAAATGTCCGACATAACTCCCGAAAGAGCTCTTGCCCATCCGACCTGGAAAATGGGACCGAAGATCACTATTGACTCGGCGACGCTCATGAACAAGGGTTTTGAGGTTATCGAAGCGGTACATCTTTTCGGCGTCAGACCTGAACAGGTTGAGGTTGTCGTACACCGCGAGAGTATAATACATTCAATGGTGGAATATAATGATAATGCCGTTTTGGCGCAGTTGTCTCTGCCCGATATGCGTCTTTGTGCACAGTATGCGATGACCTATCCCGAGCGTGTTCCCGGTATTATGGGACGGCTCGATTTGACTGCGCTCGGCAAGCTCACATTTTATAAGCCCGATTACAATAGTTTTCCGCTTCTGCGTCTGGCTTACGATTCTATTTCGCAGGGTGGCGTTATACCGGCGGCTCTCGTTGCGGCGGATGAGGAAGCCGTCGATGCGTTCATGAATAAGAAAATCGGCTTCACTTCGATTTACACCGTTGTCAGTGAGACGCTTGAGCGCATCAAAAATATCAAATCTCCCTCGCTTGATGACGTTTCGGAAACTGCTCGCGAGGCAAAACAAATCGCGGCAGAGCTTATAAAGAAATTCTGACTTCTCTGTATTACGGGTAAGTGTTATTATTAAAATTGAGAGGTTACACATGAACATCTGGCATATTATCCTGACGGTACTCATGATAAGTGTGCTCGCACTTCTTCATGAGCTCGGTCACTTTATTGCCGCACGTAAATTCGGCGTTACGGTCAACGAGTTTGCAGTCGGAATGGGACCGAAGATCTTTTCAAAAAAGTCACAAAAAACAGGCATTGTATATTCGGTTCGCGCCTTTCCGATCGGCGGCTTTGTTTCCATGGCAGGCGAGGATGGCTTTAGTCAGGATGAGAACGCTTTTCACCGCAAGCCCGTTTGGCAGCGAATGATAATAACCGTTGCAGGCTCGCTTATGAATATATTAACGGGCTTTGTTATTATGGCGATTGTTGTCACAGCCACGCCAGAGCTCGGTGGAACGACTGTCGAATTTTTCCGCGACTATGCAACGAGTGACGAATCGGGGCTAATGGTTGGCGATGAGATAATTAAGGTTGACGGCACACGTGTTCATGTTGCGGATGATTTGTCGTATGAGATCATGCACAGTGCTATTGAACCTATTGATATTGTAGTAAGACGTGATGGCGAGCTTGTAACGCTCAAAGATGTAACATTCCCGATAATCGAATATGAGGGAACTGTTTTTGGGCGTCCCGATTTTAAGGTGGAGCTTGAAGCAAAAAGCTTTGTGACAGTTGTAAAGCATACGTTTTTCAGTTCGATTTCGAATGTTAAAATGGTGTGGGAATCGCTTATTGATCTCGTTACGGGACGTTACGGCATTGGCGCTGTTTCAGGACCTGTCGGCGTGGCGGAGGCTGTCAGCAATGCGGCAAGCATGGGTATTCTTAGCTTCCTTAATCTCACCGTCATGATAGCGATGAACCTCGGCGTGTTCAATTTACTGCCGCTTCCTGCACTTGACGGCGGACGTTTCCTTTTCCAGATCATTGAGCTTATAAGACGTAAGCCTGTAAGTCCCGATGTTGAGGGATATGTCCATTTTGCAGGCATTGTACTGCTGATGCTTCTGATGGTCGTTATCACGTTCAAGGATATTATAAAGCTGTTTGGATAGGCTGTAAGGATAAATTTATGAAAACTACAAGAATTGTAAAGGTCGGAAATACCAAAATCGGAGGCGGCTCACCGATAAGTGTGCAGTCGATGCTTTCCGTTAGCTCACATAATTATGATGCGGTGTATGCACAGACAAAGGCACTCGCCGATGCAGGCTGTGATATTGTACGTCTTGCCGTGCCGGATATTGATGCCGTTGAAAGCGTACGCCATCTAAAAAAATCGGATATAACTCTGCCGATCGTTGCCGATATTCATTTCGATTACAAAATTGCCCTCGCTTGCTGTGCGGCAGGAGTTGACAAGATACGCATAAACCCCGGTAATATCGGCTCACGTGAGAAGGTTGCCGAGGTCGTTGCCGCTTGCCGTGACGGTGGTATACCGATCAGAATCGGCGTTAACGGCGGTTCGCTTAAAAAAGAGATACTTGAGAAATACGGTGCGCCGACTGCCGAAGCTTTAGCCGAAAGTGCAATGGAGCACGTTCGTATACTTGAAGACCTTAATTTTGAGGATATTGTTATATCAATAAAATCATCCGATGTCAGAACTATGATCGGTGCGAACAGGCTTCTCCATGAATGGTGTGACTATCCGCTTCACATCGGCGTTACAGAAGCAGGCTCTGCTCATATCGGTACGATAAAGTCGGCAGTTGGTATCGGCTCACTCCTTTGCGACGGTATCGGTGATACTATACGTGTTTCACTGACTGCCGATCCTTTGCTTGAGGTTAAAGAGGGAAAGGCACTCCTCGGTGCGCTTGGTCTTGGCGGCGGTCTTATTGATCTCGTTTCCTGCCCGACCTGCGGACGCACTAAAATATCGCTTATCGACCTTGTTGAGCGCTTTGAAGAAGAATATATGCCCGAGCTTCATCCGTCACGCCGCATAAAGGTTGCGATAATGGGCTGTGCGGTAAACGGTCCCGGTGAAGCGAGAGAGGCTGACATTGGCTGTGCCGGCGGTAATGGTGAGGCACTTCTTTTCAAAAAAGGCGAGATCGTCGGAAAGTACAGTGAGGACGTGATCCTTGACGTGCTTCGCGATGAGATAAATAAAATGTAATAATAGTCACTATATTGAAATACGGTGATATCATATGAATAAATTCGACAAAATATTTGCTAAATATACACAGTCCGACTCGGAGAGAAAATTCCTCGATCTTGCGTCGGAGGTTTCGTCACGCTTTGACAGAGAACAGCGTGTCGTTGAGGTTACTGCCGAATTTTCCGAGCTTATTGAAAAGGACAAGCTTTATGCGCTTGAAGATAACATCCGTGAGGCATATCAGCTTTCCGTGGTGCGTATTCTGCCGAAATATCCGAAAGAGTTGTGGAGTCCGTCGTATTTGCCCGAGGTTATGATGGAGCTTAACCGTATCGGTGCGGTTTCGCGCGGATTTTTTAACGAGTACGATTTTTCCATAAACGATAATAAAATTAATATTAAGGTCTCGTTTAACAACGGCGGTATTGAGCTGCTTTACTGTGCAAAAACGAACGAGATAATTTCAAATATAATATTCGGCGAGTTTGGTATCCGTTTCGCGGTTGAGCTTTCAAAGGAAGAGGGATACGTTGACACAATGCCGATGATAACCGAGCAGATTGCTGAGATGGAGCGTATTGCCCGTACACAGTTTAATATGGCGGAGAATGAAGCGTCACGCAGAGCTGTCGACACGCCTGCACCCGAGGAGGATAAGTTCAAGGATTTTGAGCATATTTCAACTCTCCATACAGGTGAGGTTTCATATAAAACCGATGGCGATATACTGCACATAGGCGGTAAAATTTTCGATATATCCTCGCCCGAATACATAATCGGTGATCCGTTTGATATTGTAAATCCCGTTCCGATAAGAAATATTACAGGTCCGATGAAAAATATCGTTGTCCTCGGTGAAACATTCGGTTTTGAAACCAAGGAAACACGTAAAGGCGACCGTCTTATTTTGACCTTTGCAATAACGGACAAGGATTCGTCCATCAACATAAAAATGGCACAGCCCAAGGAGGCACTTGAGCCGTATCTTGCGAATATCAAGGACGGCATGACAATTGCGATCAAGGGTTACGCCAAGATTGACACATTTGACAACGAGGCTATTATCGTTCCGACTGCTGTTGCGAAGATATCACAGCAATACCGCATGGACAATGCAGAGGAAAAACGTGTCGAGCTTCATTGTCACACGCAGATGTCCTCGATGGATGCTATAATCGAGCCGGGAGAGCTTGTGAAGCTCGCTCACCGTTGGGGACACAAGGCTGTTGCTATAACCGATCACGGCAACGTACAGGCATATCCGCTTGCAATGATGGCTGCGGAAAAGCTTGGTATGAAAGTAATCTACGGCATCGAAAACTATTTCGTTGACGACACTGCACGTGTGCTTTTCGGTGATTCGCTTGACGAATATATGTCCACCGATTTTGACGGTGAATACTGTGTATTTGATATTGAAACAACGGGACTTTCCTCTCAAAGCTGTCATATAACCGAAATCGGTGCGGTGCTTATGCAGGGAAATGAGGTTATTGACAGATTCAATATCTTCTCAAATCCCGGAGAGCATATTCCCGAAAATATCACCGAGCTTACGGGTATAACCGACGAAATGGTTGCCGATGCGCCCGACAATGAGGCGGCTGTACGTGCGTTTCTTGAGTTTGCAGGCAAGCGTATACTTGTCGCTCACAACGCTTCCTTTGACGTTTCGTTTATACGTAAGGTTGCCGAGGACTTTCGTATCGAGTTTACAAATCCTTATATGGATACTGTCGCAATGTCGCGATATGTAAACCCCGATTTAAAAAAGCATAAGCTTGATATACTTGCAAATTATTTTAACCTCGGTGAGTTCAATCATCACCGTGCTTGTGACGATGCGGAGATACTTGCGAAGATACTTGTTTGTCTGTTCAGAAAGCTTCGCGAAGAGGGTGCTTCAAACCTTCGTGAGATGCAGCAGCTTATGAGTGAACGCTCGGATCCGTTGAAGCTTCGTCCGTATCATCAGATTTTACTTGTAAAAAATAAGGTTGGTCTAAAAAATCTTTACCGTATCATTTCGGAGAGCTATTTAACATATTACAGACGTAATCCTCGTACGCCCAAGACACTTATCGAGGCGCATAGAGAGGGACTTATTATCGGTTCTGCCTGCGAAGCCGGTGAGCTTTATCAGGCGATACTCATGAACAAATCCGAAAAAGAGATTGAGGATATCGCGAATTTCTACGATTATCTTGAAATACAGCCTCTTTGCAATAACCGTTTCATGCTCGACAAGGGCGATGTTAAGAGCGAGGAAGACCTCATCAACATAAACAAGCGTATTTATGCGCTCGGCAAAAAGCTCGGCAAGCCCGTTTGTGCGACCTGTGATGCGCATTTTGTCGAAAAGGACGATGAGATCACTAGAAAGATACTTTTAGCGGGACAGAAATTTTCCGATGCTGACCGTGACACGGGTATTTATTTCCGTACCACCGAGGAAATGCTTGCGGAATTTGCATATCTCGGAGAGGAAGCGGCACGCGAGGTCGTTATAACCAATACCAATCTTATCGCCGATATGATCGAGGATGTACGCCCGATTCCAAAAGGAACATACACACCTAATCTTGAAGGCGCAGAGGAGGAGCTTCAGCAGCGTTGTTGGGACAGAGCAAAGCAGCTTTACGGCGATCCCGTTCCGGAGATAGTTTCGGCAAGACTTGAAAAAGAGCTTAAATCCATTATCGAAAACGGTTTCGCGGTGCTTTACATGATAGCACAGAAGCTGGTTCAGTACAGTGAGGAACAAGGTTATCTTGTCGGCTCACGCGGTTCGGTTGGTTCATCGTTTGTTGCGTCGATGTCGGGTATCTCCGAGGTTAATCCGCTTCCGCCGCATTATTACTGCACTAACTGTAAACATTCCGAATTTATCACTGACGGTTCAGTCGGTTCGGGCTTTGACTTACCCGATAAGGATTGTCCTAAATGCGGAACAAAGCTGACGGGCGACGGTCACGACATTCCGTTTGAGACCTTCCTCGGCTTCTATGGTGACAAATCTCCCGATATCGACCTTAACTTCTCAGGCGAGGTACAGGGCAGAGTCCACAAGTACACTGAGCAGCTTTTCGGTTCGGAAAACGTGTTCCGTGCAGGTACACTCGGCACTCTCGCCGCAAAGACCGCGTACGGTTACGTTGTCAAATATCTTGAAGAACATAAGAAAAAGCTTAACAAGGCGGAAATTGACAGACTCGTTAACACCGCCGTCGGAATCAAGCGCACCACGGGACAGCACCCGGGCGGTATCATCGTTGTTCCGAGAGAATATGACGTTTACGATTTCACACCGGTACAGCATCCTGCTGACGATCCCAATTCCGATATTGTAACAACACACTTTGCGTTCACATATCTGCATGACACGATTCTCAAGCTTGACGAGCTCGGACACGATATGCCGACCAAGTATAAGTGGCTCGAAAAATACACGAATACTTCGGTTATGGACGTTAAAATGAACGACAAGGCGGTATACCGTCTGTTTGAAGGAACAGAACCGCTTGGTATCACTCCCGAAGACATCGGCTGTCCGCTTGGTACGCTCGGACTTCCCGAGATGGGTACACGCTTCATTCAGTCGGTACTCGTTGACGCGAAGCCGAAGAACTTTGCCGACCTTTTGCAGATTTCAGGACTCACTCATGGCACTGACGTTTGGCTCGGTAACGCGCAGGATCTTATCAAGGACGGTATCTGTGATATTTCGCAGGTTATCGGTACGCGTGACGGTATCATGCTCGTTCTCATTCAGCAATACAATATCGAAAATGCGACGGCGTTCAAGATAATGGAGGACGTTCGTAAGGGTAAGGGACTCAAGCCCGAATATGAGGCGACCATGCGCGAACACGGTGTTCCCGATTGGTATATTGCGTCGTGCAAAAAGATCAAGTATATGTTCCCGAAGGCGCACGCGGCGGCGTATGTTATGTCTGCGATACGTCTTGGTTGGTACAAGATCTACTATCCGCTTGAATTTTATGCGGCATTCTTAACCGTTGCGCCCAAAGGCTTCGACGCGGAGATCGCTATGAGCGGCAGAACCGGAATCAAGGCGGTTATGGAAGAGATCCGCAAAAAGGGAACAGAGGCAACACAGAAGGAAAAGGAAATTGTGGATACCTTCCAGATGGTAACGGAAATGTACGCCCGCGGATTCAAATTCCTGCCGGTTGACCTTTTCAAATCGGAGGCGTTTGCATTCAAGCCGGAGGATGGCAAGATACGTATGCCTTTCACGGCTCTCGGCGGACTTGGCGAAAGTGCGGCACTGAAAATAGTTGAGGTGCGTGACCGGGAGAATCTTCTTTCAATTGAGGAGCTTCAGACCAAAGCCGGACTCTCGAAAGCGGTCATCGATCTTCTGCGTAAAAACGGCGCTTTCGGCTCTTTAACCGAGACAAATCAGCTTTCGTTCTTCTAATCAACTAAAATCTTTCAATGGGTGATAGTTTAATCGTAAATATTGACGATTGACAATTATTCTTTATTGTGATATCATATTACTATGCTAAAGTATTTAGCGACCAAAAGTATATTTTAACAAAGGAATTTAACCATGCAAAAGCAAAACATGACTGTTCCCGAGGGTACTCGCGACCTTCTTTACCGTGAAGCCGAGCTTTATGACTCTGTTTCAATGAATTTTGAGCGAGTTTATACACAAATGGGTTTCTCGCGCATCTGTACGCCTGCCGTTGAGAATTATGAGCTTTTCAAGGCTGTCAACCGTTCTCTTATGCAGGAGAATATTTACAAGCTGACCGATAACACAGGTCGTCTGCTTGCGATCCGTCCCGATAACACGACTCCTATTGCACGTGTTGTCGCAACCAAGTTAAGGAACGCGCCGCTTGTGCAGAAGCTTTGTTACAACCAGCATATTTACCGCGTAAACAGCGAAAATTCCGGTATGCGAAATGAGATTCTTCAAAGCGGTATTGAGCTTGTCGGCGCCGGTGGAATCAAGAGCGATCTTCTTTGTATCATGACAGCTCTCGATGCCCTCAAAACTATCGGACTTAATTTCAAGCTTGAGATCGGTCATGTTGGATATTTTAACGCCCTTATCTCGAAAATGTCCCTCTCCGAGGAGGAAATAATGGACGTGCGCAGCTTCGTTGAGGCTAAAAACTTCGTTTCGCTCAATATGTTCGACAAGAATCTGCAGAACGATGTTATCCGCAAGCTTCCGCTTTTATACGGAAACGAGGAGGTTTTCGCTGAGGCAGAAACGCTTGCAGGCGATAACGCAGAGGCACTTGCCGCACTTGATTACGTCCGCGAGCTTTATACAACTCTTTGTGGTGCAGGATACGGCGAATATATCATGGTTGACATGAGTATGGTTCATAAGTTTGATTACTATACGGGTACTGTTATCCGCGGATATATAGATCACGCAGGTGAGCCTGTACTCAAGGGCGGACGTTACGACAAGCTGCTCGAAAAGTTTGATTATGACGTTCCTGCGACCGGTTTTGCGATCAACGTATGTGCCGTTGCCGATGCGCTCATCAAATCGGGCAAGCTGCCGGCAGAGAAGCATTCATATGCGGTCATATTCTATGATACCGATTCGCTTAATGCGGCTATAGAACTTATGAACAGTTACCGTGAGCGCGGTCTTACCTGTGAGCTTTCGGCGTTTGAAACGCTTGCCGAAACTGAGGAATATGCAAAGGCGATGAACATTGAAACGGTCATCGATCTCACAAGCGGAAAGGACGGCGACAAGGCATGATAAGAATTGCACTTACAAAGGGACGTATTGAGAAAAAAGCCGTGGAGATCCTTCAGCGTGCCGGTTACGACTGTACTGAGCTTGAAGATAAGGGAAGAAAGCTCGTTTTCAAGCTGCTCAATGCTGATATCGAGGTCGTTCTCGCAAAGGCGGCGGATGTTATAACTTACATTGAGCACGGTGTCTGTGACGTCGGCATCGTCGGCGAGGACACAATAATGGAGCGCGGCAAATATTTCCATGAGCTGCTCGATCTTAACTTCGGCAAATGTAAATTCGCTCTCGCAGGTATCAAGGGCAAGGATTTTTACGAGGGTTACACACACAAGGTTATTGCCTCGAAATATCCGAATGTTACGAAGAATTATTTCAATTCAAAGGGAATCGACGTTGAGATCGTCAAGATCGAGGGCTCTGTTGAGCTTGCACCGATACTCAAGCTTTCGGATGCGATCGTCGATATAGTTGAAACAGGCTCAACACTGCGTGAAAACGGACTTGAGGTTTACGAGGATGTGGCGTATATTTCCACCCGTCTTATCGTAAACACAGCGGCTATTAAGCTCAAGAAAAAAGAAATCGACGAGTTCACAAGCCGTATTTCCGCACAGATTGAAGAATAAAGGATATAAAACCATGAAAATTTATACCAAAAATCAAACCGATGAGCTACTGAAAGCACTCGCAGACCGTGCGGAGAATATTTCTCCCGAGATTATGAACACGGTTTCCGAGGTTATTGCAAACGTCAGAAAAAACGGTGACGCGGCTCTTCGTGAATACACTGAAAAATTCGATAAGGTGACACTTGATTCGCTCTACCTCTCGGAAGCCGAAAAGGATGCGCTTATCGCAAAAGTGCCGAGTGAATTGAAGGCGACGATCGACGAGGCTGCCGCTAATATTTTCGCTTTCCATGAAAAGCAGAAGCAGAACTCTTGGATGACAAACGATGACGGCAAAATAATGGGACAGCTTGTACGTCCGCTTGAAAAGGTTGGACTTTATGTTCCCGGAGGTACTGCGGCTTATCCGTCGAGCGTGCTTATGAACGCTATTCCGGCAAAGGTTGCAGGCGTTGAGAAGATCGTTATCGTCACACCTCCGAAAAAAGAGGGAATTAATCCTGCTGTCGTTTATGCGGCAAAGGTTGCAGGTATCACCGATATCATACAGGTTGGCGGTGCACAGGCGGTCGCGGCTCTTGCTTACGGAACCGAATCCGTACCGCGTGTTGATAAGATCGTCGGCCCCGGCAATATCTTTGTTGCAATGGCGAAGAAGCTTGTTTTCGGTGCAGTTGATATTGACATGATCGCAGGCCCGAGCGAGGTGCTTGTTATTGCAGACGAGCGTGCAAATCCCGCGTACGTTGCGGCGGATCTTATGAGCCAGGCAGAGCACGATCCCATGGCGGCGGCGATACTTATAACCACCTCAAAGAAGCTTGCCGATGATGTTACAGTACAGATTGAAAAACAAAAGGCAGAGCTTTCACGTTCGGATATAATTGACCGTTCTCTTACGGCTTACGGCTCGGTAATCATCGTTGACACCTTAAAGGAAGCCGCCACGCTTTCAAATAAGATTGCACCCGAGCATCTTGAGCTTTCTGTGGAGAACCCATTTGAGCTTCTGTCGCTCGTTAAAAACGCAGGCTCGATCTTCCTCGGTGACTATGCTCCCGAACCGCTCGGCGACTATTTTGCAGGCCCGAACCATGTTCTTCCGACAAACGGCACAGCGAGATTTTCGTCCGCGCTCGGTGTTGACAGCTTTATTAAGAAGTCGAGCTATCTCTATTACAACGAGGCGGCTCTCAAAAACATCGGCGAGAAGGTCGTTACGTTCGCAAACGCAGAGGGACTTTCCGCACACGCAAACTCAATTTTGCAGAGATTAAAGTGAGATAAAATATGATTGATAACCTCATTCCACAAAAAGTTAAGGAGCTTGAAGAATACCGTCCGAATATGACTCCTTGCAGTGTCAGACTTGATGCAAACGAAAGTCCGTTTCTGCCGTCAAAGGCGGTTTTAGACGAGCTTGCAGAAGCGGTATATTCGCTCGATTTCAACCGTTATCCCGATCCGTATGCGACAAAACTTGTTAAGGCATTCGCTGATATTTACAAGGTTGAATCCGACAATGTTGTCGCAGGAAACGGCTCGGACGAGCTTATAAGTCTCATTTGCAGCGGTCTTACGGAGCCTGATGACACTGTTGCGGTAGCTTTGCCCGATTTCTCGATGTATGAGTTTTACTCAACCCTTGCAGGTGCGAGAGCGCTTCACTATGTGAAGAACGATAATTTCGAGATCGATTTTAAAGAGCTTCTT
>JAFTTS010000053.1 GCA_017466685.1 Clostridia bacterium | reverse complement strand
TGCATCTTCATATTAGCTTCGATCTGATCCATCG
Organism: Clostridia bacterium; assembly: GCA_017466685.1. Classification (GTDB taxonomy): domain Bacteria; phylum Bacillota; class Clostridia; order Oscillospirales; family CAG-272; genus Flemingiibacterium. Next base: position 3,239 of record JAFTTS010000053.1, on the reverse strand, counting down.
GCATATGTCCGGGACCTTCCACCATCACCTGCACATCCTTTTCCCACGCACGTTTGGTAAGCTCGCCGAGACGAACAAGCTCCTCAATCTGGCAGACGTCGCTTCCGTCAGCGAGGCAACCAGGACGGCAGGCATCACCGAGAGATATCGTTACATCGTACTCCCGGCAGATTTCGAGGATCTCATCGTAATACTCGTAGAAAGGGTTTTCTTCACCGGTCATACACATCCAGGCAAACACAAGCGAGCCACCGCGGGAAACGATGTTCATCTTTCTCTTGTGCTTACGGATCTGCTCGATGGTTTTGCGCGTGATTCCGCAGTGGAGTGTAACAAAATCCACACCGTCCTCCGCGTGCAGGCGGACAACATCAATGAAATCCTTTGCGGTAAGGGTTGCAAGGTCACGCTGATAGTGAATTACGCTGTCATACACGGGAACAGTACCGATCATCGCGGGACATTCGCTTGTGAGTTTTCTGCGAAATGGCTGGGTATTTCCATGGGAAGACAAATCCATAATTGCTTCGGCACCCATATTGACCGCCGCCATGACCTTTTCCATCTCGATGTCGTAGTCCTTACAGTCGCGTGACACACCGAGATTCACGTTGATCTTGGTACGAAGCATAGAGCCTACACCGTTTGGTTCGATGCAGGTGTGGTTTTTGTTCGCGCAGATAGCGACCTGACCTCTGGCGACTAGATCACGGATTTCTTCTTCGGTGCGGTACTCCTTTGCAGCGACCGCTTTCATTTCGGGGGTGATGATACCGCGTCTTGCGGCATCCATTTGTGTTGTATAGTTTCTCATTTTCTTAATTCCTTTCAAACAGATTCTTTTTCTTTGGCAAACGATGAGGTTAAGTCAAAATTGTGCATCATAGGACCGGAGCCTTGTCCTAAATCAAGCATGGCGGAGAGTGCCCCGGAGATGTACTCCTTTGCTCTTTGCACAGACTCAGCAAGAGTAAACCCTTTAGCAAGGTTGGACGCGATAGCGGAAGAAAGCGTACATCCTGTTCCGTGAGTGTTGGGATTGTCAATGCGCTTACCCTTAAACCATACTGTTTCGCCGTTTGCGTACAGAAGGTCGTTGGCATCGTTTACGCTGTGACCGCCCTTGAGCAGTACAGCGCAATGATAATCGTCACCAATCTGCTTTGCCACTGCAACCATATCCTCCTTGGTCTTAATCGTAAGTCCGGACAGAATCTCTGCTTCGGGGATATTCGGCGTGACGAGGGTTGCAATAGGAAGTAGTTCTTGGGTAAGCGTCTCTACCGCATCGTTCTTTATCAAAGAAGAACCGCTTGTTGCCACCATAACGGGATCTACTACCACGTTCTTTGTCTTATGGTATCTCAGTCTGTCCGCAATTACACGGATCAGGTCGCTCGATGCTACCATCCCGATCTTGACTGCATCGGGAAAAATATCCTCAAATACTGCATCTAACTGTTGCTTTAGGAAATCCGGAGTGGATTCCTGAATTGCTCGGACGCCGGTTGTGTTCTGTGCCGTCAGCGCTGTGATCGCACTCATGGCAAAAACACCATTCATCGTCATTGTTTTCAAATCTGCTTGAATACCGGCGCCTCCACTGCAGTCACTTCCTGCAATGGTCAATGCTGTTTTCATTTTCATGCAAAATCTCCTTTCGTTTTCAGCATCGTTTTATTTAGCGACATAAGGTGGTGCCCCCAATCTGCCGCTGTTTTTTATAATTTTACTGTTTCATAATCGGTAATATAATAATCACCGTTTGCTTCCATTTCGGCTTGCCTTAACTCGTGCTTGTCATAGACCGCCGCAACGGGAAAGCCATCGTTTTTGGCTGTCATCATTGCGTGGTAGGCATCCTCAAAGACAACTGTTTCGCTCTTTTGTGTTCCAAGATGAGCAAGTGCTGTGCGATAGATCTGCGGAGTTGTCTTATCACAACCAACCTCTGCCGTTGTGAAGATCTCCGAGAAATACGTCCTGACTCCCAAGCGTTCAAGTGCCGCTTCGACAAGGTATCTGTCGGTAACGGTGGCGACGCACATTTTTACACCGTTCTCCGAAAGCCTTTCAAGAAACTCGTGGACACCTTTTTTCAAAGCAACTGTGTCCTGATAGAATATCTCGACCATTCCGTTTACACCGTCAACGATCTCCGCAACAGTTTGCGTAACGCCGTAATGCTTTCTGAAATATTCTGCGGCTTTCTCCAATGTGAAGGTCTTGAAGGTTTCTGCTAAATTCTCTCTCGGCTCGATTCCGAGAGAACGAAGATATACCTCGCCTATGGTATCCCATATCCACATGGAGTCAAGGAGTGTGCCGTCAAGATCGAATATTGCTCCCTTGATCATTGATTCGTCAGTTCCTTGGCAATAGCGAGAAGCGTTTCAGTTTCACCCTTGGGATCATCAGCCTTCATAATAGCGGATACGACGCAGATGCCTGCAATGGGAATGCCGGCGAGAATGTCAATGTTGTTTTTGTTAAGCCCTCCGATGGCATTCACGGGAATCGGTACGGCCTTGCAGATGTCCCGCAGAGTATCGGTGGAGGTGAGAACGGTTTTTACCTTGGTGGTCGTGGGATAAATCGCACCCACACCGAGGTAATCCGCGCCCTGATTGTACACATCCAGTGCCCACGGTACGGTTTTCGCCGTTGCGCCGATGATCTTATCCTCACCGAGAATATTTCTTGCCTGTGCGATGGTCATGTCCTCCGCACCGAGATGTACACCTTCCGCATCCACGGCAAGAGCCACATCTACGCGGTCGTCGATGATCAGCGGCACGTTGTAACGTCTTGCTATAGAATGTACCTTTTCCGCCAGTGTAATATATTCTCTGGTGGTTTTGTTTTTCTCGCGAAGCTGCAGAATGGTTGCGCCGCCTTCGAGTGCTTCCTCCACGCGGCGGAGAAATTCTTCCTCCTCAAAGCCCGTGGAATCGGTTATAAAATAAAGTGTTGTATCAAAGTTTTTCATATTCGCTCCTTATACGTAGAGATAATCGTTCAACACCGGCTGAAGTCCTTCTCCCTCAATATCCTTATACATCTTGTCAAGACTGCGGTTATCGTCGATCTCAAACTGCTCGTCACCCTGAACCTCGTCGGTCTCTTTACCGCTGTATTTGCTTTCGTGATCTCCGATACCTGTGGATACACCTGCCGATACCTTGGTAGCGGCGATCTTTACGATGCCGTTGCGGAACTCCGCGCTCTCACGGGAGGAT
>JAFTTS010000052.1 GCA_017466685.1 Clostridia bacterium | reverse complement strand
CTGCGGACTGCTTTTCACACATAACACGCTCGTCCTCCTCGCTTGTCACATGATCATAACCGAGCAGATGAAGCACCGAATGTACAGTCAAAAACGCCACCTCACGGGTGTAACTGTGTCCAAGCTCCTTTGCCTACTCACGTGCACGCTCAAGCGAAATGACGATATCACCGAGAATTACAGCCTCGTTGCCCATGTTGATATCGCAGTCACCGTCCTCGCTCATCATCGGGAACGAAAGCACGTCCGTTGCCGAGTCGATATCACGGTGCTCACGGTTGATCTCACGTATACCCTCATTGTCGGTGAATGTAACGGAAATCTCCGTTGAACACTGGAAATCCTCGTATGCAAGCGCAGAGTAGATCGCCGCCTTCACAAGACAGCGAAGCTCACTCGTTACGTTTTCCTTATCCTGCTCGTTTGTGAAATGAATGTAATGTCTCATTGTTCATTGTCCTTTCTGATCTTGTACTTTTGTTTTGATTCACCGTCACGCTGACGGCTCTTGTCATAATTTTCATAAGCGAGGATGATCTTCTGCACTAACCTGTGGCGCACAACATCACGCTCTGAAAAACGGTGCACCGCAATGTCGTCGATACCCTCCAAAATCTTCACAGCCTCACCTAAACCGCTCTTTTTTCCGAACGGTAAGTCAGTCTGCGTAAGGTCACCCGTGACGACCGCCTTTGAATTGAAGCCGAGTCGCGTTAAGAACATCTTCATCTGCTCGGGAGTTGTGTTCTGTGCCTCGTCTAAAATGATGAACGAATCGTCAAGCGTACGTCCGCGCATATAGGCAAGCGGCGCAATTTCAATAATTCCCCTCTCAACGTAACGCGCATACGCCTCGCTTCCGAGCATCTCATAAAGCGCATCATAAAGCGGACGAAGATAGGGATCGATCTTGTTCTGCAGGTCACCGGGCAGGAAACCTAACTTCTCACCGGCTTCAACCGCGGGACGTGTCAATATGATCCTCTCAACCTGCTTTGATTTGAGCGCGGTCACAGCCATTGCAACGGCAAGGAAGGTCTTACCCGTACCTGCAGGACCGATACCCATAATAACGGTATTTTTCTTTATTGCCTCAACATATTTCTTCTGACCGACGGTCTTTGCCTTTATGGGCTTGCCGCGTGTTGTCAGACAGATAGCATCATCGTCAAGCTCCGAAAGCTCGTTTTTTCTGCCGTCGGAAACCATGTCGATAACATAGTCAACATTCTGTGTTGTCAGTGCGTTGCCGAGCTTTGTCATGCGTTTTAAATATCCGAGCGCATCGGCGGCACGTTCAACCGCTGACATATCAGATCCGCTGACACTGATGGCATCTCCTGCAGTGTTAATACTGTCCCGTGCCTTTATCGCAACGCCGAAAGCACGCTCAAGCTTTTCAAGATTCACGTCAAGCTCACCGAAAAGCGCGGCTGTCTGCTCGGGTGAATCGGTGAGTATTATTTTTTCGGGCATTTTAATTCTCTCCTGTGTTTTCACTTGTATATATCGGAACCTCCACGGCGATGTCGGTCACCACCCTGAGGTTACATTCAATAACGTAACATCCGTCTCGCATACCTGCATTTATTTCGCGTGACACTAACTGACATCCTTCTGTCAGAGCGGCAGATTCCTCGCGAAGCCTGCGGTATGCTTCGGCACGTGCTTCTTCCTCGGTGAGCGTCAGGGGAACATCCTCATATTCGCGGTATACGATCTCATGCACCGTTATCGGCACGGTTACAATACCGAAGAAGCATAGCTTTGTATCTCTTTCTATTTTATCATATTTCTCGCTTAATTTCCCTGTGTTTGCGAAAAGTTTCATGGAAATTCCGAAAAAGTTCAAATATTTTTCCGAATATTCGCGTCCCGTTGCAGCAGACCTGACACTTTCAAGCGGAACTTCGATATTAACAGTCCGCTTCACCTCTGCCATAACCGTCCCTCTTGCGTGTACAAGCCGCAGACCGTGCTTCATTTGTTCAACGCCCGATGCAAGCAATTCACCCTTGCGTACAAGATCCTCACTGCGTACGACGGGACTGCCGCGAAGTATCTCCATATATTCGATAACGCCATCCTCGGCGGCAACGAGATTATACGGAACATTATCATCGGGCACAGGATCGTTAACAATCATCTCACGAATCTCAACCGTCGCACGTGTGCCGCGAACGTTCACCGCTATCCAGGCAATATCGTCCGAGCCGAGCAAAAACTCATTGTGAAGCTTATCAAAATCGATCGACGGAATATAGGTCCCGACCTCAAATCCGAGCGTTTCAAGTCTGGAAAGTATCTCTTTTTCGGTGACGTTTTCATTCCCGACAACGCCTATATCCCAGATAAACTGCTCGGAAACAAAGAGTAACGAGAAGAAAATAAATATGCCGATGGGTATGCCGATACGCCGTCTGTAACGCCCGACAAGATATAAAAATCCCCTTGATTTAACCCTTTTCGCAGAAACTCCGTGCTCTGAAAAGATCTTTTCTATCGCTTTGCAGTCGGAATACTGCACTCTGAAGCAAAGCGTATCTCCGTCATACTCTATCCTGCCGAGGTTCGCACCGGACGAGGTTATAATATCCGCCGCAAGATCGGTGTTTTCACTGACACGGTAATCACACGAGCCCATAAACCAACGAACAATTTTACTTATCATCGCGAGCCTCACCGTAACAGATCGAGTCGATCCTGCCGCAAACGGATATCCGTCCGCCCGAAAAGCTGCGCATCGTAAGTCCCTCTCCGCAAATGCTCACCGTGTTGTCGCAGAGCTTCAGTATCACCCGTACGTCCGTATAGCTGACAAGTCTCTCACAGCCGCAGAGCGAAACCTCTCTGTTGCCGACCGCTTCAGTGCTCGAGCATCGACCGAAGGTTCCGACGGGTATATCAAGACTCTCACAGATACGCTGTGATATCGGTTTTTTTGCTTTTTTATTCATATTACCTCTCCGAATCCGCATAATCGTTAATACGGTAAAATAATATGAAATCGGAGCGGTGATTATTATCAAAGCGGTAAATAAACCCTTGTGTGCAGTTAAAGAAAAGCATCTGAGAACGGAAATATATATCCTTTGGCTGCTTATTTTGTTTCTTACGGGATATTTTTTAAAGTCACCGTCACTTGCCGCCGGCTCGGTAAAAAACGCACTCAATGTGTGCGCCGCGGGACTGATACCGTCGCTTTTTCCGTTCATCACGCTGGTTAATATGATAACGTCCTCGGGACTTTCGGATAGAATATCACATATCCTCGGAGGACCGCTTGCGTATATTTTCGGCATCGACAGAAGCTCTGCCTGCGCGATCATACTCGGCTCACTCGGCGGCTTTCCGATAGGTGCTGTCTGTACGCGTGAGCTTTATACCTCGGGCAGGATCTCAAAATCAAGCGCCGAGCGTCTCATTTCATTCACAAATAACGCAAGTCCGGCATTCTGTATCGGCACAATAGGACTCGCGTTTTTTTCCGATATCGGTTACGGTATACGGCTGTATATCTGTCAGCTCGTCTCTGCAATGCTTATCGGCATCATACAGCGAAAGCCGTACAGGGAGCAGGAAAATCACACACCGACAGCCGGGCAAATACCGCCGCTTTCCGATATTATGACAAACGCCGTTTCCTCTGCCGGCATGACTATGCTTAAGATCTGCTCCTTCGCGGTGTTTTTTGCCGTTATCGGAGACGCACTCTGCCTTGTCTGCTCGCGTTTTTTCGGTGACATTACCGCCGCTTTGTCGGCATCTGTTTGCGAGTTGACCTTAGCCGGACGAAGGTGTGTCTTACTCGAAAAAAGTGCGGCACGTCTTATCTGTGCATTTGCCGTCGGCTGGTCGGGCATATCGGTTCATATGCAGTGTGCTTCGGTTCTCTCGGGAAGCGGCATCGGCATGAAACGTTATTATATATGCAAGCTTTTTCAAGGTATTATATGCACGCTTATGATGCTTATTTTCATCTGAATCAGTCAAAGGCATACCGAAAGAATCGCGAGCCCTTCCTTGCAATCACGGTATGACCGACGAGGGTTATTCCAAGCCTTGCAAGCGTGTCACCCATATACTGCACCGCCAGAATATCCTGCCTTGAAATCAGTGGGTACTCCATATCGGGATGATAATGCGCAAGAACAATACGCCTTGCCGTATGACGTCCCGCAAACAAAGCCGCATCTCCGACTCTCACGCCGCTACGTGCCGCTTCACCCTGCGCAAGATGTTCACCGACGCACGCAATATCCTCTCTGTCAACCGCGACGGCCCAGATGTTTTCTTCCTGTGCCCCATTTGCCAGAAAAGCAAACGCCTCGTCAAACTTCACGTGCGGAACATATACAAGATTGGGATTAATATATAAGTTAAAGAGCCTTCCGATCAGCCTTATAAGTGCAGCGGCGTCATGCGTAATGCCGTCTATTTTCAATAGGCCTTCACTCTCTGCCCAAAAGCAGTTTTCGGCCTGCTCAAAGCCTGAAACGATATTCTCCGCCACTGTAACTTTATCCGCGGCACAGTCGGTATAGGACAAAAGAAGCTCAAGCAGATCCGTGTGCGGAATAATACCGTCTTTGTCACGCGGCGATACAGCTGTATCATGACTTCCGATATATTCCCATCCGATCAATCGCTCACCTCTTTTTGAAAAATACGCTGACTCTAAAAAAAGCCGTTCCGATATAGCACCGGGACAGCTTTTTATATTTTGGCGATACCCGAAAATGCCGTAAATCAATACTTCTCTGAATATATTAATTATACTGCATCCGGAAGAATATGTCAACATCCAAATCGGGTATAACCGTTCTCATCCGCTATGCTTATGCCCCCTCGGATACATTCCTCGCCGCTTTTTCATACTGCATCATATAGAGCCCGTGGTAACGTCCCTTTGCTTTGAGAAGCTCGTTATGATTACCCTCTTCGACTATCTGACCGTGAGAGAGAACGATGATATTGTCCGCGTGCTGTATGGTAGAGAGACGGTGAGCAACGATGAGCATTGTTCCGATGTTCATCATTTTTTCGAGCGAATCCTGGATAAGCAGCTCGGTTTCGGTGTCGATATTGGCGGTTGCCTCGTCGAGTATCATTACGGCAGGCTTGTGGATTATCGTTCTGGCAAAGGATAATAACTGTCGCTGTCCTGCCGAGAAGTTGTTTCCACGCTCACGTACCTCCTCGTCAAGTCCGTCTGCAAGCTTCGAGATGAACTTGTCTGCGTTAACGTAACGGCAGGCCTCCATAACCTCGTCGTCGGATATACCCTCACTGCGAAGTAAAATATTGCTGCGTACCGTTCCCGAGAAAAGGAAAACGTCCTGGAGCATCTGACCGAAATGCTTACGCAGAGAGGAAATTTTAATCTTTTTGATATCGATACCGTCGATGAGTATCTGTCCCTTTTGGATGTCATAGTTACGGCAGATGAGCGAAAGTATCGTTGTTTTGCCCGAGCCCGTTGAGCCGACAAACGCAACCGTCTCCTTCGCCTTCACCTTGAACGACACACCGCGAAGCACCCACTCATCGGGAACATAGGAAAACCAAACGTCACGGAATTCAATATTTCCCTCAACGCTCTCAAGCTCGATGGCGTCGGGCTCGTCCACAACATCGGGAGTGATATCGAAGATCGTGAATATCTTTTCCGCCGAGGCAAACGCAGACTGCAGCCAGTTGAACTGCTCGGCAAGGCTTTGTATCGGATTGAAGAACTTTGAAATATAGAGATAAAACGAGACAAGAACGCCGCTGTTTATGCTCTGACCGAGGAACTCCACATCCTTGATATAACCGCGTCCGCCAAGATATAGCAAGCAGAGCACGGAGGAAATATAAAGCATATAAACGAGCGGACGGAAGATACCGAAAACGAATATCTGTGAGCGCTTTGCCTTACCGAGAGAATCGTTCTTTTTATCAAACTCCGCCTTTTTGTGAGCTTCACGGTTGAATATCTGAATTATCTTCATTCCCGAAAGATTCTCGGAGAGGAAGGTGTTTATATCGGTCGTACCGTCCTTGACCTTGCGGTAAGCCTTACGTGAAAATTTACGGAATATCACCGTGAAAAGCACGATAAACGGCACAAAACAGAGCACCATCAGAGTTAAAAGATAGTTAAGGCAGAGCATCGCCGCTAAAACACCGATGATAACAAAGCAATTTTTAACGAGCGTGACGATAATATTCGTGAACATCATCGAGATTGCGTTGGTATCGTTCGTGACGCGGGTTACAAGCTTTCCGACGGGATGCTCGGTGAGCTGTGCGTGGGAAAGACTTTCGATGTGCGTAAAAAGATCCTCACGTATCTTCGAGATGATACGCTGTCCCGTTTTCTGGAGCACGATCGCCTGAATATACGAGCATATCAGGGAAACGATCAGTATCGCACCGTAAACGGCAACCATCGAAAAGAGACGTGCCATCGGGAAATCGTTCTTTATCATCTCCTCAATGTTTCCGACGAGAAGCGGCAGAACGATATCGTAAGCGATCGAAAAGAGCATCACAAGCAGAACGATAATAAAGCTTTTTATGTGCGGCTTTGCATAAGCGAGCAGACGCTTTGTTATTTCCGAATCCTTCATATAACGTTCAAAGCCGATCGCTTCCTTGCGGTCTTTTATGGAAAGATAAGCAATAACGAAAACGATGGACAAAACGCCGATTATCGCACCGAGAATAAGAAGCGGATAAAATTCTCTCATTTTGCATCGCCTCCTCTTTCTGTGTCCTCGGAATCGTCAAGCCGCTGGAGCTCGACCGTTTCGCGGTAATCTTCGCAACGCTCATAAAGCTCGGCATGGGTTCCGACGTCAATTATCTTACCGTCGTCAATGAATATGATCTTGTCCATGCCCTCAACCGTTGAAACGCGGTGTGCGATGAGGATGGTGGTCTTACCGCGGCGGATATTACGAAGATTATCGAGGATGACCTTTTCGGTTTTAACGTCAACTGCCGAAACCGAGTCGTCAAGTATCAGTATCGCCGCATCCTTCATCAGCGCACGTGCAATTGAAATACGCTGCTTCTGTCCGCCCGAAACGGTCACACCACGCTCACCGAGAACGGTTTCGTAGCCGTCCGCGAAATCGACGATATTGCCGTGTACGTCAGCCATTTTCGCCGCAAATTCGACCGTCTCGTGTGTTCCGCCGTCGGTTGCGAAGGATATGTTATTTTCAATGGTATCGCTGAAAAGGAAGTTGTCCTGCGGAACGTACGCCGCGTATTCACGGACCGTTTTTATCGGGATAGAGTTTATATCGCGTCCGTCGAGGAAAATGCTTGCGTCGGGGACGTTATAGGTCCGCAGGATCAGGTCAACGAGCGTGGTCTTACCCGAGCCTGTTTTTCCGATAATGCCGACGTTTTCGCCTGCGTTTATTCTGAATGAAACATCGGAAAGCGCATCGTAATCACCGCCGGGATAACGGAAGGTGAGGTTTTTAAACTCAATGTCACCAAGGAGCGGCTCACCGCAGATAACGTCCTCACGGTCCGAAACATCGGGAACTTCATCAAGCAGCTCGCCGATACGCTTCAGTGATGCCTTACCTCTTGAGCGCATTTCGATAAGCTGTGATATAGCCATAACGGGCCAGATTATCGACGTGAAGTAGCTGACAAATTCAACAAGCTGTCCTGCGCTGAAAACGTCCTCATGAACGAGATAACCGCCGTAACAGAGAATAACGCAGACGACCGATTCGACAAAGAGAGTGACGCTTATATTAAGCAGGGTTGACATTTTGGTGTATTCGACGTTAGCGTCCTCGTTTTTCCTGTTGAGATGACGGAAAGCGAGCAGCTCCGCAAACTCCTTGACAAACGCCTTCACAACGGCAATCCCAGAAAAGCTCTCCTGTGAAAAATCCGAAAGGGCGGAGAACGCTTCCTGACGCACCTCCCATTTTTTCATCATGTATTTGCCGACGAGCGTTCCGACTAAAAGAAGCAGCACCATCGGTATAAGTGTAAGTCCCGTCAAAAGCAGGTTCATGCGTGCCATTTTGACTATTGCGAGAACGCCGAGAAGCAGCGCGTCAAAGAACATGAGAACACCCGAGCCGAAGCAGTCCTGAACCGTTTCGAGATCGTTTGTGAAAAGCGACATCATGTTGCCGACCTTGTTGACCTGATAATACTGCTGGGATAAGTCCTTGCAACGGTCAAACATTCTCTCGCGAAGATCGGTCTCAACCCTGATTCCCGCACCGAAAAAGCAGATGCGCCAGAGGAAGCGTCCGATAACCATCGCCAAGATAACTCCGAGCAGCGGCAGACAGATACGGTCGAGCAGAAAATCCATATCAAAAGCCATAAGCTGACCATCGACTGTAACAGCGCCATCGTTTATACCGTTCACGACCAGCCTGTAAAGCTCGGGGATAACAAGCTGAAAATAGTCAACGATAACGAGCGCGAGGATACCGAGAAGCAGCGTCGGCAGATATTTTAAATAATAGCGGTTTATGTGTTTTCCGAAAAGCAATAAATCCGCCTCCTTATCTGAGAAAATTTGCGTGTTTTTACAGTATAACATACTTTTATCTAAAAATCAAGTATCTACACTATAATAATATCGTGAAAAATACAGTTGAAAAATGCGAAAAAATGTGATATAATGGAAATTATGGTGAAGCAAATTTATGAGCCACCAAAAACACTTTATGGTAAAAAGACGCGTTTTCGCCGAAATTTCGTGAAAATATCTCTGTTTTTTCTGATATTATTGCGTGTTTTGTTCACTTTTCAAGCAAATCAAAATATGGTATAATTATAATAGGGAATGAGACCCTTCCCTAACATTCCATTAAAGGAGATTTGCTCAATGAAAAAGATCAAAATATCGTCGCTCCTGCTCACCGCTTTGATGGCGTTTGGGCTTTTGTCTCATGCGGTATCAGCAGACGATACAGTATTCACACCGGCGCAGGGAACCGTTCTTCTCACTCCATCGGTTACTGATGCAATCCCCTCGGATAACCTCTTTACCTCCGGAGACTTCGACAGCTCCGACTGTATGACACATTTCACCACCGAAGGTCCGGATATAGAACAGATTTCGGATGAAAACGGCGGATATATACGTGTTTCCGGTATTCCGCAGAGTCATTACGGCGTAAAATATAAGCCCGGCGACACCGTTCCTGCGGGAAAATACCTTTTCACAGGCTATTTCCGTACGCTCAGAGCCGGTGAATTTACCGAGCTTCGTATCATTTTCAGTCAGGCAACCGGCACCTCGAGTATCGCCTATGCTTATCCGACAAACGATTGGCTCAAGGTTGAATTTTACGTCGAGCTTACCGATTCGCTTAATTACCTCAAGGTCTGCGGCGGTGCTCCTCCCGTTATGATTCAGGACTATTGTCTTGATAATTTCTCGCTCGTGAGCGTTGACGAGATCCCCGAGAACGCTGTGGCAAGCTTCGGCACAAAGGTTACAGCCAAAGAGGTTGAAGCCATTCTTCGAACAGACATCAGCTCGCAGGCATGGGATCCCGAAGCGGAAGCGCAGTATGAGGTCGGCGGTATTATCTTAAACCAGGACTTCTCCGGCTTTCTCGGTGCGGCATCGACTAACGGAATCACGCCCGAAGAGATCAAGGAGTTTGCATATCAGTACGACGGAACACACCTGACCGATTATTTCATCAGCGTTAACGACGTCTGTGCAATGTTCCCGAACAGCAACACAACGAGCTATCTCGATAAATATTACTGGACAGAGGAAAACGGTCAGACGGTTGACTATACCGAGCAGTCACAGGCAAAGGGCTCGTATTACCTTTATGAAACCCTCGGCACCGATCCGATCGGTATTCTCACAGACTGCTTTGAAGAGATCGGCATCAATCCCTGGCTGTCATTCCGTATGAACGACGTTCACGATATGAGCTCCATGTCAACGAGTATCGTCTTCTCCGAGTTCTATCATTCACATCCCGAAATAAGACGTGTACAGCATCACACCTATGTCGGCAATTTCGATAAGGCAATGGACTATTCGTATCCGCTTGTACGCGATTATATGCTCGGCTTCATCAACGAAACGCTCAACCGTTACGATATATACGGCATCGAGCTTGATTTTCTTCGTGAGCTTTGGCTCTGGCATATCGGCGGCGAATACAAGGGACTTGATATCCTTAACGATTTCATGCGCCAGGTTGATGACCTCGTTGCCGTTTATGAGGAAAAGTACGGTCATAAGATACATATAGCGACACGCGTTGCATACAATCTCGAAACCAACTACGATTTCGGCGTTGACGTTGTAACCTGGATGGCTGAGGGAATCGTTGACACGGTTATTCCCGCATCACGTTGGGGTACGGTCGATATGGATATCCCGACAAAAATGTGGAGATCCGTCACCGATATGCATAACGTCGAGCTTGCCGTTTCAATGGAGGTTTCGCGTCTGCAGCCCTATTACGGCGCGACCAACTATGACTATATGGACATTGAAACCATGTCAGCCTTCGCCGCAAACGCTTTCTCGCAGGGTGCGGATAAGATTTACATTTTCAACTATTACAGAAGCAGTAACGTGTTCTATGCATCCGAGGACAAGATAACGACCAAGAGTACATACTACGGTATCACATCGAAGGAAGGAAGTTGGAACGCGCTGACGACTCTCGGCTCATACGATAAGCTTATGACTATGAACCGCAGAAACATCGTCACCTGGAAGGATATGAGAGCACCCTGGGTTAAAACCATCGAATATCTCCCGATAACCTTTAAGAATGGCAGCAGCGCATCCCTTCATATCCCCGTCGGTGACATCGCAGACGGCTCGACGCTTACCTTCAAGTTCTCGGTTTCAAACAGTGAGCCGATGAACAATCCGCCGACGGTATACGCAAATTCAGTCGAGTGTACATATCTCGGACTTGATCTCTGCCATGAGGACTTCACGGAGTATATGCTCATGTGCTATGAGATCCCCGAGGAGGCATACAACCGAGACGGTTATATCTTCGACGGTTATATCCTCATGGAAATGACGGCAAGCGAAAGCTCAGAGACGTTCAAAACGGATCACGCCGAAATTTATATAAAAGCTCCACAGTAAAGGATGATAAAAATGCTTACGGAAAAAATGAAAGCTCCGGAATTTACACTTACGGATAAGGACGGCAATAAGGTCAGCCTTGCGGATTTTCGCGGCAAGCGAGTAGTGCTTTATTTCTATCCCAAGGATAACACCGCAGGATGCTCGAAACAGGCGTCGCTTTTCGCCGAGCTTAATGATAAGATCGAGGCTCTCGGAGCAGTCGTTATCGGAGTCAGCAAGGATTCCGAAGCATCTCACCGTAAATTTGCACAGAAATATTCCCTGCCGTTCACCCTTCTCTCCGATCCCGAGCGTATCGCTATAGAGGCGTACGGAGTCTGGCAGGAGAAAAAGATGTGCGGCAAGGTGGGAATGGGAGTTGTCCGCTCAACCTTCATAATCGATGAGGACGGAAACATCGAAAAAACAATGTATAACGTCAAGTCAGACAAAAATCCTGCAGAGGTTCTCGGTCTGCTTGAAGCAAAAAAATAATACCAATATTCGCAAACATGAAGAAAGGATCAATTGACACAATGAAAAAGGCAGTAATGTACGGAGCAGGCAACATCGGACGCGGTTTTATTGCACAGCTCTTCTCAAAATCGGGATACGAAACCGCGCTTATCGACGTCAACAAAGCCGTTGTTGAAAAACTTAACACAGACAAATGCTATCCCGTTAAGGTCGTCAGCGCAGAGGGCGTTTACGAGGAAAATGTCACAAACGTATACGGCGTTGACGGAACAAGCATAGACGCTGTTGCAGACGAAATTGCAGCCGCTGACGTTATGGCAACCGCAGTCGGCGTAAACATTCTCCCGAGAATCGCAGGCAACATTGCAGAGGGTGTACGCCGCCGTTTTGCAAAGACCGACGCTCCGCTCAACATCATCATCTGCGAAAACCTCATCGAGGCTGATAAGTATCTCGCATCCCTCATCAAGGAAAAGCTCACCGAGGACGAGATAAAGCTCTTTGACGAGCGTATCGGTCTTGTTGAAGCGTCGATCGGACGTATGGTACCGATCATGTCCGAGCAGATGCAGGAGGGTAACATACTCAAGGTCTGGGTTGAGCCTTACTGCGAGCTTCCCGTTGACAAGAACGGCTTCAAGGGCGATATTCCGTTTGTTGTCAATATGATCCCCTTCTCACCGTTTGAATATTACATTCAGAAAAAGCTGTTCCTCCATAATATGGGACACGCTGCAACCGCATATTACGGTATGCTTGCAGGCAAAACCGAGATCGCAGAAGCAATTGCAGTACCTTCGATCTATAAAAAGGTACGTGCGGCAATGCTCGAATCCGCAGCGGCACTTTCAGCCGAGCACGGTGTTCATATCGATAAGGTTATCGAAGCTGTTGAGGATCTTCTGAACCGTTTCGCAAATCCTCACCTGCATGACACTGTAACCCGTGTCGGACGTGACGTACTCCGCAAGCTCGCAAAGGGCGACCGTCTCATCGGTGCGGCACTTCTCTGTGAAAAGCACGGACTTCCCAATACAAACATTCTCCGTATCGCGTCAGCCGCAACACTTTTCCCTGCCGAAACAGACGAATTTGCGGCAAAGCTCCAGGAAATGATAACGGCAGACGGTATCACCGGAGCACTCGCAAATGTTACCGGACTCGAAACAGACTCTGCAATGATAAAATCCATCGTAACAATGAGAAGAAATATGATGTAATCGTAAGGAGCATCCGAATGAAACGAATTTTGTCCTTTGTTCTCGCATTGACGCTTGTTTTTTCGGTGCTGCTTCCATCCGTTTCGGCTGAGCACGCACATTGCTCTCACGATGGCTGTTCCATTCATGTTGACCTTTCGGGAAACACCGTAACAGTTTCGGGAAAGCTCAGTTATGACGGACTCAACACGATTTGGCTGCGTTGCGGTGATACGAAATATATCGATCTGCCGTACAGTAAGACCATTCAAGTTGAAAAGGGAGAATATTTCTCGGTTAATCTCGATATTTCACAGCTCACAAAGGAGTCTGACCTTCGTGTCCTTTACAGGACGGAGGGAATGACAAATTACTATTATCATCACTACAACACTGTCTATAAGTTAACTCCCGCCGCTAAAGGCTGGACGCTGACGACCTCAAAGCTCATTGATGACGGACACGCAGACGAGTTTAAGCCGTTCCTCGATATGTTCACCTCGAACGCCGCCGCAACAAATAAGCCGGCAGATTTGCCCGAGGAGGTTACGTCGATCACCACGTCCACCGATGAACATAACTCGGTAACAGTCAGCATAAACGGAAGCACCGCAACGATCTCGGGTGAGCTTCAGTATGAAAACCTCACCGCAATATGGTGTCGTCTGCCGGGCTCGACATATTCTGGCAGACCTGACAGCAAGATAGTTGATGTGACCTCGGGTGAGCGTTTCACCGTTACACTTGACCTTTCAAATGTCACCGAGGAAACATATATAAAGATCGGCTGTGCCGCAAACGGTGAAAATATGTATTGGGATATTTTCTCGGATCATTTCCGTATCAAGCCCGAAAACGGCAGATGGGTACTCCGTACAGCACCGGCGACAGACCACAATCTTACGCTCCAGAACGAATGGATAAACTTAGCGGATACCTTCGATGCACCGATCAGTGATGCAGTTAAAAAGCAGTCGGACGAGATCTGCAAGGGTATAACGGACGATTACGAAAAGCTTTGGGCTCTCCATAAATGGGTTGCCGAGAATATCTATTACGATTGGGACTGTTATACCGGCAGCACTCCGGGCGTACACGATCCCGACGGCGTACTCAAGAAGCGTGCAGCCGTATGTCAGGGTTATGCAGAGCTGCTTGAAGCCATGATCGAAGCACAGGGCATTCCGGCTATTATCACCAAAACATATGCGGCAGGCGTGAGCAATGACCTCGATTTCTGGCAGATGAAGGACCTCCCGAGTGACACAAACCATGCGCACGTTGAAGCCTTTGTTAACAAAAGATGGGTTACAATGGACGCAACATGGGATTCAAATAATGATTATTCCAACGGTAACTACGAAACCCATTCCCCGACGTCATACGAATATTTCGATCCCACTCCCGAGGATTTCGCATACGATCACATCATCCTGACACGTGAATACGAGGAAGATATAAGCGATATCCCGGCAAGCTGGGCGGCAGGCGAGATCCTTGATGCAATGGATAAGCATCTTGTCCCCGATTCGCTTCAGAAGGACTATGCTCTTAATATAACCCGTGCGGAATTTTCAAAGCTCATCGTACAGCTTCTGCGCGAAAAGAACATAAAGATCCCGACAAATTCGACCGTCACCTTTTCCGATACAAACGATCCCGACGTACTCGCGGCAGCTGCGGCAGGTATCGTCCTCGGCTCAAACGGAAGATTCAATCCCGACAGCTATATCACACGCCAGGAAGCGGCAACAATGCTCTCCCGTGCAGCGGATGTGCTCGGTATTGACGCCGGAGAAACCGTAAGCTTTAACGACATGAGCTCGGCGGCAGGCTGGGCGGTTGACTATATAAACAAGGTCTCCTCGATAGTTTCCGCAGACGGCAAACGCGTGATGGGCGGAAGCAACAACTGCTTTGATCCGCTCGGAAGCTATACAAGACAGCAGGCAATATTAACCGTTGTCAGACTTGCAAACTGCGAATAAAAGTAAAAGCAATCCACAGTACGCCATATGACGGACAACCGTTGTACGGCGTATTTTTTATTCTTTGCGTTTAATGGGACAAGCGTGTGTCCTCCTCTCGCGGTATAATGTTTTCATAAAGCAAAAATGCCTGAACGGAGGGAGCGCATGGGAACAGAAACGGCACTTTTACATTCGGTTTACCGCGAGATAACTGAGCTGATCGGACTTGAAAACACGCAGAAGATCTATGAATATTTCAAAGGACAGCAGGTGACCTTTCCGATACATATGTACGATCCCGGGCTTGTTAAAGAGGCAGTCGCGGGGGAATATGACGGCGAAAATATACGTATACTTGTCAAAAAATACGGTTACTCGGAAAAAACGATACGCCGTATGCTGCGTGAATAACTAATCTTAATTATTTTTCTCTTAAATAGTGACAAATGAAAAAATATCTGTTATAATAGAGATAGAATTTCAAAAATCACTTCAGGGGAGAAAGCTATGTATCAGAAAGACCTTCACAAGATCTGGCTCGGAACGGGCACGGAGCGCGTATATCTCGAGCCGTCCATGGCAAACCGTCACGGACTTATCGCAGGTGCAACGGGTACCGGTAAAACCGTAACGCTCAAGGTTCTCGCCGAATCGTTTTCCGATATGGGAGTTCCGGTTTTCGTTGCGGATATCAAGGGTGACCTTTCGGGAATGTGTACGCCCGGCTCGGAGAATAAGCACATCCGTCGCAGTATCGACACAATGGGCATAACCGATTTTAACTATACCTCGTATCCCGTACAGTTCTGGGACGTTTACGCAAAGCAGGGACTTCCCGTGCGTACCACCGTTTCCGAAATGGGACCCGAGCTTCTTTCAAGACTTCTCGGCCTCAATGAAACACAGAGCGGCGTTCTTCGCATCGTGTTCCGTATAGCCGATGACAAGGAGCTGCTTCTGATCGACCTCAAGGACCTTCGTGCAATGCTGCAGTTTGTCGGCGATAACGCAAAGGAATATAAGCTGACATACGGTAACATTTCCTCGCAATCGATCGGCGCGATACAGCGTTCCCTTCTGACGCTTGAGGACGAGGGTGGAGAGATATTCTTCGGTGAGCCCGCGCTCGAGCTTGCAGACTGGGTTGACTGGTCGGAGGACGGACGCGGTGTGATGAACATTCTCGAATGCTCGGAGCTCTTTAAACATCCGCTTCTTTACGGAACTTTCCTTCTCTGGATGCTCTCCGAGATATACGAAATGCTCCCCGAGGCAGGTGACCTCGATAAGCCCAAGCTTGCGTTTTTCTTTGATGAAGCACATCTGCTTTTCGATGATGCACCCAAGGCACTGGTTGAAAAGGTTGAGCAGGTGGCGCGTTTGATACGTTCAAAGGGAGTCAGCGTCTGGTTCATAACCCAGAATCCGACAGATATACCCGACAGCGTTCTCGGTCAGATCGGTAACCGCGTACAGCACGCACTCAGAGCGTATACGCCGAACGATCAGAAGGCACTTAATGCCGCCGCTAAGTCGTTCCGTACCAATCCCGATTTCGATACAGCCGAAGCGATACAGGCACTCGGAGTCGGTGAAGCACTCATTTCGGTGCTTGATGAAAACGGCGTACCGACGATCGTACAGCGTGCGAACATCCTGCCGCCGAAAAGCAGTATGAAAGCGGTTGACGGAGTACTTCTGCAGAGCGTCATACTCGCAAGCACACTCCGCGATAAATACGGCACCGAGGAGGACCGCGAATCGGCATACGAGGTATTGAACGAGCAGCGTGAAGCCGAAGAAAAGGCAGCAGCCGAGGCAGAAGAAAAAGCGGCAAAGGAAAAGGCTGAAAAAGCAAAGGAGAAAGAAAAAGCCGCAAAAAAATCAAGCGGCAGAAAGAAAACCTCCGTTTTTGAAAAGACCGTTTCAAGCACGGCAAACACGATCGGACGTGAGCTTGGCAAAAAGATCGTCCGCGGAATATTCGGCACATTTTTCAAATAAATGCAGACCGTTCTGAGACTTGGTTTTCGGGACGGTTTTTATATTTATCCGCTTGACATCACACAAGCAAGGTGATATAATAAATTCAGATTTTACAATAAAGGAGCTATGACACTCATGAAAAGATTCATCTCGTTTATTCTCTGTGCGATACTTGCTGCGGCATTGGCAGTCGGCACTTGTCTGCCCGTTTCTGCCGACTTTAAGTATCCGTCTGCATATTGGCCGCTTCATAATTCATGGGCAACGGCTATGGAAGCGCAGGATTCAGATAAGATCCTCTCCCTTGCAACGCAGACTTACGACCTCCTGATGCCGCTCGGATACTGTCAGGACGTTTGCTATAACCTCGGTCCGAAAGCGGGACGTGCTTCGTGGATCTGTGAGGGCAAGGGCGACATCGACGGAGCTATAATGTGGCTTGAGCGTTACATTTCGATCTGTAAATGGCTCGATCAGAATGTCACAAGCTATAAGGACGCCATCCTTAACGCCGAAGCGAGAATGTATTATCTGAAGGCTGCCGCAAACCCCACCATATATGCTCTGACAAATGCCCCGGGCAACAGCTATCCCGGAACAGGTGCAATGACGTCGGGAACGCTTTACGGTTCATCTCTCGGCGGCACGCTCGGCAGTGATTCCTCTGCGCTTGTATATATCAACTTCCGCGACGGTTACAGCGTTGATTATTGGCTCGACTATTATAAGAATACCTCCGAGCAATTCAATCATGCCATCAACAACGGCGGTATCATAGAGCTTGCATGGAACTTCTCTCCCGAGGGCACTGCGGGTTGTAATGTCGTGCTCGACTCCGCGTCCGATCCATATATCTCCGAAGGACTTGCAAGTATGTCCTCTCTCGACGCAACGGTACTTCTGCGTGTCGGTGCGGAAATGAACAACTGGAGCGACTGCGATCCGAATACATACATCAGTGCTTACCGCAAAATAGCAAGTATGGCAAGAGCGTACAGCAACATCAAGTTAGTGTTCTCACCCGATAACGTAAGCAACCGTAACCGCAATTTCGCCGACTTCTATCCGGGTGACGCTTATGTTGACTGGATCGGCGTTTCAACCTATCATAACAGTAACTACGCAAGCTATAGCGGCGGCACGGTCGGCTTCGGCTTCGCTCTGACCAATTACGATAACGATGCTTATTACGGCATGGGTATATACGACAGCGATCCGCTTGTAATAATCCGTCCCATCGTCGATTTTGCGGCAAAGCACAATAAACCGATGATGATAAGCGAATGTGGCTTTGCATACCGTAATAAATCCGGCGCTGATCTGACAACCTTCGCAGTTGATCAGATGACAAAATTTTATTCGTATGTAAACATGATCTACCCGCAAATCAAGGCTGTTTACTATTTCGATAATACGTTAAGCGACGGAAACTCATACCGTCTCGCAGATAACTCCACGGTAAATCGGACTTACCGTACAACAATCTCCGAAAACGGCTCGTATCTTGATGCAGGCGAAACATCTGCAATGACATGGCATGAGCTTTCCGAGCTTAAGACTGCACAAAGCGGTTCACCTCGCATCGCAACCTACGCAAGCTTCCCCGGAACGGCACAGACAAGCGTTACATATTATGTTGACGGCAAGGCGGTTACAACGCTGACAAAAGCACCGTATTACTACACACTCAACATCTCCGGCATGACCTCGGGCGAGCATACCATATACGCAACGGCAAAGTCGGGACAGTTCACGCAAACGACCGAAACATACACAATAAAGGTCTCCGGCGGACAGTGGAACTGGGTTCCAACAAAAGCTCCCGAAACCACGGCAACTCCCGTTACAACCGCGCCTCCCGTTACGACAAAAGCACCGGAGACAACAAAAGCTCCCGAAACGGTAGCAGTTCCCGAAACCACGGCGGCACCGGAAACAACAGAGGTTCTCGAAACGACCGGTGAGCCTGACACCACCGAGATCGTCGATGTTACCACTATCGACACAACCGTTGCTGATGAGCGCACCGATACAGACGATACAACCACAGAAAATGACACCACCGCCGATGACAGCACCACCGAGCAGAATGAAAGCGAATCACTCCCTGAAACCACTGCAAACAGTGACGCTGACAGCGGCAATACTGGCGTGCCGTACATGATTCCCATAATTGCGGCAGTAGCTGTTGCCATCATCTCGGTGACCATCGCAGTTTCAAAGAAAAAGAGACAGTAAAATTTAAGGCGAGGCGTAATGGCGGGTGCTCGTAAAACAGTTAAACCAAATATTTAACTATTTTACGGCATCTGTCAGACGGGGTTGGCTAAACAAAGTTAGCGATACTTGGTTTGATAACCGAGTATCGCTTCTTTTTTACCCGTAAAAATGCTTTTGTGGAGGTACATATGATGCAGAAACTGAACTATATCCGTTGCGGTGATTACTATATTCCCGATATTCGCTTATCAGAGGAAAACAGACCTATTGGTCGTT
>JAFTTS010000051.1 GCA_017466685.1 Clostridia bacterium | reverse complement strand
GCGTCAAAGCCGATTTCCTTGAACTGTCTGATTTTATCTTCAAAAGAAATTGTCTCTCTTGTTGCGGGACCGTATGTGTCCGCACCTTCGTGTACATTCCAAGGACCTACTGAATACTTGAACATAATATTTATCTCCTTTAATATATAAAATTTATTTTGTGACAATTTAAGTGGGGATTAAAGATTTACCCAGCATTTTTTCTTGCTGCTCTCGACGATTGCCTCGGTGAGCTTTACTATGTACGCCGCATCCTCAAGCGTTGAGAAGATGCGCTCGCCGGTCTTACCGTCTGCAAGATATTTATAGAATGCGTATATGTTGCCCTTGAAGGCGTCGTTCCAACCCTCGGGGTGTCCCATTGCAAGGGAAGTGTACGGCTTTACCTCGGGCGAGATCGTGTTCGGATCGCGGATGATGAGGCTGTTGTTTCCGCCGCGTCTGCCGATCCACATTCTGTCGTTCTGCTCCTGGTTCCATGAGTACGATTCTTTTGAACCGTTCACCTCGAAGCCGAAGTAACAGCCGTGTCCCGGTGCAAGCTCGGAAACATGGAAAACTCCCGTTGCGCCCTTGTCGGTCTTGAACATTACAGCAGCGTATTCCTCGTTCTTTACGTTAACTTCCTCATAGTCGGCACTGACAGCGTCCTTGAAGGTTTCCTGCTGATTCTTTGGCTTCTTTCTTGTCGGTATTACTGTTACAAGGTCACCGCATACCGAAACAATTTTGTGTCCCGTGATGTGCTGTACGATATCCATCCAGTGTGAACCGATATCGGCAACGGCACAGGAAGGTCCCGAAACCTCGGGCTCGAGTCTCCAGCTGTAATCGGTGTCGTACATCAGCCAGTCCTGCTGATACTGTCCTGTAATGATGCGTACGTCACCAAGCTCACCGCGTGCAATACGTGCCTTTATCTCCTGAACCATCGGATTGAGACGGTAATTGAAGTTTACACAGGCTTCAAGCTCGGGGTGCTCATTCTTTATATTGATGAGCTCTTGTGCCTCTGCGTATGTTGTTGTCAGCGGCTTTTCGGAGAGAAGGTGCTTACCTGCACGCAGTATCTTCTCGTTTATCTCACGGTGGAGGAAATTCGGTGTGCAGTTGTGTATTACGTCGATGCTCTCATCTGCGAGGATTTCATCAACTGTTTTATACACCTTTTCGATTCCGTAAAGCTCTGCCTTGTTTTTTGCAAGGTCATAATTGGTGTCGGCGATGGCTGCGATATTGCATATACCGATTCTTCGGAGCGCTTCGATGTGGCTTTCTCCGATGTATCCCATGCCGATTATTCCGACGTTTATTTTGTTCATGGCAATATATCTCCTGTATGGATATTTTTACTGTACTTCAATTATATCAAATTTATTTCACAAAAACAATCCCTATTCGTATGTATATTTTCCAAAAAAATCACATTTACTTGACAACAAAACGGAACTGGTGTATTATATAAACAGGGTTCCACCTTGAAAAGTTAAGGAGAAGAATATGTTTTTTCAGCCGATACTTTTAAACGACGAAGCGTTCGATATCCGCATTGCGAACATGGGTAATTTTTCCCTCCATTGGCACAGTGACCTTGAGATTATTTTTTGCCGTGAGGGGACTTTTAATATCTATGTTGCCGAGAAAAAATACACCGTTACAAAAAACGATATTGTTCTTGTCGGAAGCTGAAAACGAATTGATGTAAAGAAATTGGTAAAAGAAGTTACTAAAGGTACTTGTAAAAAAATCGGCGTGTTATATAATAAACTTAACCAGATTTTATTAAAGGAGAAACGATTATGGCAAACGATTCGGTAAAATCAAGAATTACAGCGGCGATCTGGCCGTGGGGCACTCGGACAAGAGAACAGATGGAGACGGCAGCTGCTGCGGTTTCTCCATATTCCGCAGTACGGTCAGGAGGAAACTCTTTTCGGAAATGCGGACAAGGAGCTTGAATTCATTGCAGAGCACGGTTACGACGGTCCTCTCTGCGAGGAGCTTGACAGATCTCCCGTAAGCAACGAGGATACCGCACGCAACAACTTTAACTTCATCCTTAATAATTATTGATTCAAAAGCGTATAACACGATTTTTACCTCCTGCGGCAATGCTGTGGGAGGGATTTTTTATATTCCCCGGTACATTCTTCCAAACGGCTTTTATAGCAAGATTCGTATTGTTTTCATCGGTTTGCCGTGATATAATTATCATATGAAATATCCGTGATTTACGGAAAAATATATATCATTAAACGGAAGGTAAAAAACAATGCGCAAAAGAAGATTTTTGGCTCTCTTTCTCGCCCTGACACTTATCGCTGCGGCTTCTCCGATAATTGCAGACAGTATCGCGGTGCTGACCGGCACGGTGACTGATGATACTGTAAGCACGGAGTGGGCAGGTGCAGACGGTGAAGCACTTCCGGCTGTGAACGCCGACGGGGAATTTATGCAGTTTGAGCAGGCTGACGGCGCGAAGTACCAGTTCCACTATAAGGCAGGAAGCACTCTCGCGGCAGGCGATTACACGCTTTCTGTGACGATGCGTTTCGATCCCGAGGAGTATGCCGAAAAGGACTATGCAAATTATATCAACGGCACCAAAGCATCGAACACCAGAGGCTGTCTTGTTGATAACGGTATCGTCGTCGGTATCAACGCAGGTACTCACGCCTCTCCGGCAAATAATATTCTCACGGCAAGTGCAGACAATACCACACTAAAGGTTAACTCGTTCTTAATGGACGGCGTGACAGCCGAAAACGGTTACGCTCTCGCGCTTGACGATGAGTGGCACAATTTTGAGATCGGTTTCACTCTCAACGAAGAACAAACGCTTACTCATTTCGGTGCGGTCGTATTCTTTATGAATATCAGAAGCGATTTCACGATTCCCGTCCAGGTTAAGGCGCTCTCGCTTGTTAATGAGACAACCGAGGAAGCTTACTCACAGGGAATGGATGCGAAATATTGGGGGTACAGGCTCAATACAAGCAGCGGCGGTTACAGCTATGCTGCCACTGTTTCCGAGATCGTTCCGCATTTCACGACGATCGGTACGGGTGTAACTTCCATTAAGTATATCGGCAGTGACACCGAAGCGTATGCGGCAGGCGGTTATACCGTCAAGGCAACTGTACGCGGTGAAATCGGAACAAATCTTACGGCGGACATCAAGGGTAAAACGGCGTCTGCTTCACTTGCA
This sequence comes from Clostridia bacterium, assembly GCA_017466685.1. Taxonomy (GTDB): domain Bacteria; phylum Bacillota; class Clostridia; order Oscillospirales; family CAG-272; genus Flemingiibacterium. The sequence continues at coordinate 44,946 of JAFTTS010000051.1, read as the reverse complement.
ACCGATACATGGGAAACCGTCGAATTTACGCTTGATAATGTCCCTGCGTTCACCATGCAGGATGTTACACTTGCGTTTGATGCTGAAATCGACATTAAGACTATCAAGCTTGTGAACGTATATTACACACCCGTTAATGATGACTGGGCGGGAACAAACGGTGCTTCTTTAAATCATCGAAACACCGATGAAAGCGCAGTTCAGTTTGAGTCGTCATCGACGGATGCCCCGAAGTATCAGTTCCATTATAAGGCAGGAAGCACCCTTGCGGCAGGTGATTACACGCTTTCTGTGACTATGCGTTTCGATCCCGATGCCTATGCGCGGAACGATTATGCAAGCTATGTCGGCGAGATCGGTACACGCGGATGTGTTGTTGACGGCGGTGTTGTTGTTGCGCTCAATTCGGGCTCACACAACACAAGACTTCTCAGAACCGATAATCCCGACACGCTTATCACAACTACCTCTTTTTTAAAGGATGGCAAGACCGCACCGTCAACTGAAACCACAGGCTATGCAACCGCTCTTTCGCTTGACGATGAATGGCACACATTCGAGATCAAGTTCACCCTTAACGAAGCACAGACGCTCACGAATTACGGCGCGGTTGTTTTCTTCTATAATATCCGAAGCGGCTTCACGATCCCGGTTCAGGTGAAGGATTTCTCGCTTGTCAATGAAACGAGCGGCGAAGCATATTCAAAGGGTATGGACACAAAATACTGGGGCTCGAGAACGATCGATTCCTATAAATATGCTGCCAATGTTTCCGAGATTTTCCCGTATTACACAACGTCGGGCACCGATATCACGGCTATCACATATGTCGGCAGTGACACCACCGAGTATGCGGCAGGCGGATATAATGTCAAGGCAAAAATCCGCGGTGCGGCAGGGACTGTGGTTACGGTGAATGTCGAAAATTCTTCCGCTTCTTATACTTTAACGTCAAGCACATGGGAGGATATCGAGCTTCCCGTCAACATCACAGACGCTTTCACGATGAGCGATGTTACGCTCACTTACACCTCCGATATAGACTTCACCGAAATTGAACTTATCAATACATATATATACTCGTCCGACTGGAATGCGAACGGTTTGCCTGCAGCGGCTGTTGATGAGACCTCGAGCGGTGCGCCGACGAGCGAATATATTCATGTATACGACCGTGTTTCAACTCTCGATCTTGTTCAGTACAGGAATGACGGCGTAAACCTCACCGCAGGAGAAACCTATACTGCGACTGTATACATGAGAGAGGGCGGTATCATCGAGGACAGAGCTGCCGATACTACCGCTGTTCAGATTTTCTACAGTGCGACGACCACAGACCGTCTTATTACGAGTGACCTTGTGACCGACACGCTCGACGGCGATTTTGACAATACTCTCGATGCGGCACTTGTCGGCGAGACCTGGAAAAAGTACACGATGACGTTCACACCCGTAAACGATCAGACAGGACTTAAGGTCATATTCAAAATAATCGGAAACGCAGACTTTGCGACCACGCTTGATATTGACGGACTTTCGCTTGTTTCTTCGGATGGCACACAGCTTATTTCGGACGGCGAATGGGAGACTGTTTCATTTAACTCCGATACGGGAATCAAGCTCTCACACATTGGAAAGAGCGAATATAACCGTACCGTTAACGAAACGCAGGATAACACCGTACTCACTTATATAAACACCGAGCACAGTGCAGGCACATACACGGTAAGCGGCAGATTCCGTATTGCCGCAAGAAGCACGGCTCTTGTTGACTACACTCTGAAAAAGTACCGTCCCGACCTTTATCTCTCGCTCGTTTCGGGGGATGACAACACGGCGATACTTGGTGTTAAGGCAGGCGATAAGGTTTATGCAAGCGTTGCGATCACGGATGAGTGGAGCGAGGTTATGTTCACGTTCACTGCGGAAAGTGACTTTGACACCTTGAGTATCGTTTCAAACACAGCTTACGACATTGATTTTGAAAACCTCACGGTTACAAAGGCTGAATAAGGAAAGGGGTAAATTAAAATGAAAAAACGTATAATAAGCTTCTTTCTTTGCATTTCCCTGCTCGCTTGCCTTGTTCCGATAATCAGAATGGCTGAAACGGCGAGGGCAACAGAAACGGCAGAAACCGAATCCACGGTATCCGAGGTGGGATACAGCAATATCAGCGTTAACATCGGCTCAAACTATTCCGAGATGAATTTTATATGGCACTATGCAAGCTCCGAGGCAGGTACACTTTACATTGCAAGAACGGCAGACCTTGCAGATGGCGAAATGCCCGAGAATGCACTGACATTCAAAGCGACTGCAACCATGGCTAAAAACGGCGTTGACTATTATAACAAGGCGAGCGCAAGAGGTCTTTTTGAGGATACCGAATATTCGTATCAGATAGTTACGGACGGTGTTAAATCCGAAATCTACACCTTTAAGACGGGCTCGTCCGACGGTGCATTTACGTTCGTTTTTGCAGGTGACCCGCAGGTTGGTCAGAGCGGTGCAGAAACGGACCGTGCAAAATGGGCAGCCTCACTTGATGCGATGGAGAAAAGCGAGATCTTTGATGACGCATCGTTCATGGTAGTACTCGGTGACCACGTAAGCTCCGCAGGCACAGAGGAATATTACGACGCTTATCTCGATCATGAATACCTCTATAACCTGCCGACGGTTGACGTCATCGGTAATCACGACAGCTATAACGGAGTCTGGAAGGATCACGATGCGGTATTCTACGAGCATTTCACGCTTCCCAATGAGGGTGCGATGAACACCTGTCTCACAATGGATGCAGGTGGCGACTCGTGGTTTGTTTATAACGATGTTCTTTTCATGAATCTCAACACAAATCATTATAATCACGTTGCCGATTACAAGCATTTCATGAAGAACGCGATTGAGGCAAATCCGACGGTTAGCTGGAAGGTTGTAATGTTCCACCATTCGATTTACAGTGTTTCTTCAAATTCAAATAAGGATTATATCATAAATCTCCGTAATGCGCTTGTCCCGGTGCTTGAGGAGCTGGACATTGACGTTGTTCTGATGGGACATGACCATGTTTACTGCCGTACCTACATGATGGACGGCTTTAACCCGATCATTGATTCAAGCCTTTACGACGATCCCAACTATTTGTCGGTAACCGATCCCGAGGGTATACTTTATGTCACCGCGAACTCGGCTTCGGGCACGAAATATTATGATTTTGTCAACACGTTATACCCTTACGCGGCTGTGCAGAATCAGGAAAAGGTTCCGAATATCTCAAAGGTACACGTTTCGGACACGCAGTTTGCAATAACGACATACAGACTAACCGATATGAGTATCGTTGACACCTTTGCGATCAACCGCACGGCAGAGGATGTCGATACCGAGGCTGCAAATGCCATGCGTCTTATCAGCTTTATCGGTGAGGCGGATGACTTCGGTGCGGCAAATATCGCGGCGGCACGTGAGGCTTATGATGCGCTTGACGATGAGAAAAAAGAGCTTGTTTCAAATTATGATGTTCTTCTTGATGCAGAGTACAAGCTCGAAAACAAGCTCGATGCAAACGCAATCGTCACCTCAGGCTACAGTGCGGATATCGGTATTGTTTACCCCGAAACAGAGAGCTACGTTCATATAAACGGACGTGACCGCAATATCGAGGGAGCGGTCTGGCGCGATGACACCGAGGGAAAATATACCGAGGGTACGTCATATACAGTCTCGTTCAAGGCAAGAACACTTCCGTTTGTTCCGTCGTCGGTGATATCAAACAATCCGAACACACCGATTCTCGGAATGCCGTCGCTTTTCCGTGTCGGCTCATACGACTGGGCAAATCAATATTTAACCAATGTGCCGCTTACAAGCGAGTGGACCGAATTTTCCTTTGAAACAACCGCTTTTGACGGTACGCTCTGGTTCTTCGGCTCGAGCTACGGTTACGGCTTCGCTCCGATGGATGTCAAGGATATAAGGATAGTTGAAACGGGAAAAGACGAAAATCTTGCCATCAACACGGCAATTCTCTTTGACGGTACTGCAGGCTGGACGGTCAAGGATAACGGTGGTGACGTGCGAGCACTTACGGTTACGCCTGTTTCGGGCGACATGGGACATTTCGTTGTTCCGTCATCAACCGACACCACTGCATTTACGTTTACCGACGGTGAAACTCTCGCGGCAGGAAAGTACACGGTTTCGGGCGATTTCAGGCTTGACAAGATTGATTACAACAAGTATGACTGCGATCTTGCCACGCTCTATTCCGATGCGAACACGGCGAATCTGACACTCGGCATGGATACAGAGAATGTCGCTGTGCTTGATGCCGAAAACTTTAAAAGTGTGACATTTACTATCGACAGTGAAAGTGCATTCGCGAAGAATGATATCGTGTTCACTCTTGACGGTGCGGCAACACTCGGCGTGAAGAATCTTGAAGTTACGCTTATCGAAAGCTATGAACCGGAAATCGAAAAATTTGACCTCTCCGGCGTTACGATGACACTCGGTTCAAGTCTCTCGCTTGATTTTGCGATCGACACCTCGAAGCTCACGGGTACAGACAACTATGCAAAAATGACTATCGTCTACGCAGACGGCAGACCTTCCGACACGATCATTGTACCGCAGTCCGAGTGGACAGTATTCAGCGGTACGATCTACACCGCAAAGTTCACGGGTATGGCGGCAAAGCAGATGAATGACGTTGTAAGCGCAGTTATCTGCAATGCGGACGGTCAGGCGTTGACCAACGAAAAGAGTGACAGCATTGAGACTTATGCGGTGCGAATGTTAAACGGCAATGCGGCAAATAATGCGAAGCTCCGTGCGGTTTATGTTGATATGTTGAATTACGGTGCAGCAGCACAGGAGCAGTTCGATTACGATGTGGAAAACCTTGCAAACCGCAACCTCACCGCTTCCCATCAGGCATGGGCAACAGCGTTCGTTGAAACGACCGACAATCGCGTAAAGGGAACAGGTTATGCGGGAAGCACGCTCACGCTCGCAGGTGAAATTCAGCTTGACCTTGTATTCACAAACACCGCAGTCGGTTCTGATTACAGTAAGCTCTATGCCGTGGCAACCTACACCGACCATTACGGCAACAGCAAGGAAGTACGCATTGAGGGAGCTGACTTCATTAAGTATAGTTCAACACTTTGCCAGGTATCCATCACAGGTATGGCAGTTGCCGATTTCAGAAGCGTTGTGAGCTGTACGGTTTACAATGCTGACGGTGCGGCAGTCGCAAATGCATCGGACAGCGTTGAATCCTACGCAAGCCGTAACGCCGCAAGCCTTGGTGCAACCGTTGACACCATCGTTAAATTCGGCGAATCGAGCTATAACTATTTCCATTGATATAATATAATCATAACAGCCGCTGTGCAATAGAGATAAGCATGGCGGTTGTTTTTTTGCCTGTTCATCTGACTTCTGATATTTTACAATGATTTTACCGTACTTCTAACTAAAATTGACAATAAAGTGGTAAAATAAAAATAATATTCAAAATATAGGAAAGGATAGTCTATGGATTTTTTTGAATTTTGGGGACAGATGACGGCAAATCCGCTGTTGTTTGTCGCGGTTGTACTTACTCTCGGTGTTATCTTAGTAAACGGTTGGACGGATGCACCGAATGCCATTGCCACCTGCGTTGTAACGAGATGTATGCCTGCTAAAGCGGCGATACTCATGGCGGCGGTGTTCAATTTCCTCGGCGTTTTTATTATGACCAAAATAAGCAGCGAGGTTGCCGTAACGATCACCAATATGGTTAAATTCGGTGACGGTGCTGACGGAAAAACGATCATCATCGTTCTCTGTGCGGCAATGCTTGCAATTGTTATCTGGGCAACTCTTGCCTGGGCGTTCGGTATTCCGACGAGTGAAAGTCATGCGCTTATCGCAGGTCTCACAGGCGGTGCTATGGCGCTGAACGGTCTTGATGCGATCGTTTGGAGTCAGTGGGTTAAGGTGCTTTACGGTATCTTCATTTCCGTTGTTTTAGGCTTTGGACTCGCATGGCTTATATGCAAGCTTGTAACCAAGATATTTTGGGGGGCAAACCGACCGAAAACAGAGCCGTTCTTCAGAGGCGCACAGATAGTCGGTGCTGCAGCTATGGCGTTCATGCACGGTGCACAGGACGGACAGAAGTTTATGGGTATCATTCTTCTTTGCGTTTATACTCTGCAGGGAACCGGTGCCGCAGGAACTGCTTTTAATATACCAACCTGGCTTATGCTGGTTTGTTCGCTCGTTATGGGCGCGGGCACTGCAATCGGCGGTAAAAAGATCATCAAGTCTGTCGGCATGGACATGGTAAAGCTCGAAAAATATCAGGGCTTTTCGGCAGATATTGCTTCGTCGATCTCGCTTGTATTCTGCTCGGTTTTCGGTCTGCCTGTTTCGACCACTCATGTAAAGACCACCTCGATCATGGGTGTCGGTGCAGTAAAGAGAGTCTCTGCGATCAACTTCGGCGTTGTTAAAGAGATGGTTATGACCTGGATACTTACGTTCCCCGGCTGCGGACTGCTTGCTTATATCGTAACTACGCTGTTCTTAAAGATATTCAACTGATGAAAGGAAACATATAAAATGGCTAAGAGTGATAAAATCTATTTTGAAAACTTCGCAGAGTGTACAGCTCTTGCAAAAAAGGCATCGGCTTATCTCGTTGAATGCCTTGAAAACTATGACGCAGACAAGATCGAACAGATGATTGCGGAAATGCACGTTTTTGAGCACAGTGCGGACGTTAAAAAGCATGAGATGAGTGAAATGCTCGCAAAGGCGTTTGTCACACCCGTTGACCGCGAGGACCTTGATATGCTGAGTCAGCAGCTTGACAATGTGCTTGATATACTCGAGGAGGTATTGCAGACACTTTATATTTACAATATAACCGCTATTGAACAGGCTGCGATTGATTATGCAAAGCATCTTGTCAAAGCCTGCTCGTTGCTTTCGGATATCATGGCTGAATTTGAAAACTTCAAAAAATCAAAGAAGATTCATGCTCTCGTTATCGAGTGTAACGATGTTGAAGAGGAATGTGACAAGCTCTATCTTGCAACAATGCGTGAGCTTACAAAAGAATCCGTCGATGTTCTGAAAGTACTTTCCTGGTCTAAAATTTACGAGTGCTTCGAGGAGTGTATCGATGCCTGCGAGCACGTCAGCGAATGTGTCGGTTCGATCATTATGAAAAACACATAAGTTTGTTTTTAGGCGTATATGCAATTGTGTATACGCTTTTTTATATACAAAAATACGCACTATGGAGAGATAACTCTTTCATAATGCGTATCTTTTTATGTATTTACTTTTTATCCGGCAAACGGTCGATTATCGGCACTTCGGCGGCTTTTTTCATCACATACTTCGTGTTGAACGTGATATGTGCGAAGTTTTCAAGCTCCTCCATTCTGTACCATGCTGTAAGGATGTCGCGTGCCCAGGTCAGTGCACCGTGACTTGCGAGAAGCAGTGCGCGGCTGTCTTTTGCAAAAGGTGCAACGGAATCGGCAACGCCCTCAGTTCCGGGAGGTGCATATTCGGTTACGGGTACAACTCCGAGGGTCATCATTGCGGCAGGGTATATCGGTGCATCAAGCGGTTCACGTGCTATTGCAAACGAGGTTGCATACAAGGGATGAGCGTGCACAACCGCGCCGATTTCGGGATTTTCACGGTAGAGTCGCAGGTGCATTTTCGATTCGGTGGATGCCTTGCGTTCTCCCTCGATAACTGCACCGTCCGAGATACGCACCTTGATGAACATATCCTCGGTCATGCCGCCCTTTGAAACTCCCGTTGGCGTTACGATAGCGTGTTCACCGTCGGGAGTGCGGACACTCAAATTGCCGTCGTTCGCCGCGACGAATCCGCGCAGGTACATTTTGTTTCCGACGTCGATCATGTCGGCGATAAGCTTCTTTTCGATGTCTGTCATTTTCATTTCTCCATTATCTTTGCAATGTTTTCGGTATAGTTCGGTTTTATGATCCCGCGCTCGGTGATGATCGCTGTGATGAGCTCGTTCGGCGTTACATCAAATGCAGGATTGAATACGTTAGCTCCTTCGGGTGCCATACGGGTTTCGTACCACATTTCGGTAACCTCGTCGGCTTTACGCTGTTCGATCGGTATAAGCTCGCCCGATTTTAATGTTACGTCTATAGTCGAGGTCGGTGCGGCGACGTAAAAGGGGATGCCGTAATATTTCGCGAGTATCGCAACGCCCGATGTGCCGATCTTGTTTGCCGCGTCACCGTTTGCCGCGATTCTGTCAGCACCGACGATGACTGCCTGTATCCTGCCGTCCTTCATCACCTGCGACGCCATATTGTCACAGATCACCGTGGTGTCAACGCCGTCGCAAACCAGCTCGTATGCGGAGAGTCTTGCACCTTGGAGCAGCGGACGTGTTTCGTCACAGTAGACCTTGAAGCTCATGCCTTTTTCGCGTCCGACGTGGATAGGTGCAAGTGCTGTGCCGTAGCGTACGGTTGCAAGCTGACCTGCGTTGCAGTGTGTGAGTATGCCGCAGCCGTCGGTTAAGAGGGAGAGTCCGTTTTCGCCGATTGCTTTTGAGGATGCAATGTCCTCGTCACGTATCGCTTTACACTCTGCGAGGAGTCTGTCAACACACGCTGTGACCGTGCCGCCGTTCTCGATGAATGAGAGTGCTGTTTTGTACATTCTCTCAAGTGCCCAGAAAAGGTTGACCGCGGTTGGACGTGACGATGCGAGGTAGTCCTTGTCTGCCCTCAGCATATCGAGGAACTGCGTGGTATCGGTAACGCCTTTTTGCAGGATGGCATGAGACGCGAGATAGAGCGCGATTCCTGCGGCGACGCCGATTGCAGGTGCACCTCTGACCTTGAGCTTCTTGATGGCGTCCCAGATTTCGCTCAGGGAGTAAAGGCTTATCAAGCGAAGCTCGGTTGGCAGGAGTGTTTGGTCGATGATGACAAGCGCAGGTGCGGCTTCGTCGAGCATGACCGTATCGGGGAGTTTTGTGAATGTATTGTTCATGGTTGGTTGTCCTTCGTTATTATTCAGTTGTTCCCACGGTGCATATCGCCGGAGGTGAACTTTATTGCACGCTCAACGGCATCCTTGGCGTTACCCCACGGCTCACTGTCGTAACGGTAATCGAATTTTTTGCAGAACCAGCTGACGTCCTCGCGCAGTTCATCGAAATATGTATTGACGACGGTGGAAACGTCCTTGTAAAAATCGGGAAAGCGTTTTTTGGAAAGTCCGCGGCGAGCGTGTTCGACGAACATACGGTAATGCGGCAGGCAGATGTACGGCTGTGCACGCAGTTTTTCGCGGAAGTCACTGTCCTGATCCCAGAGAAGTACGGCGGTTTCCATCATTTTGGTGAATGAAAATTCGATCCGTCCGCAGACGTAACAGGTTCCCTCAAGCTCGGCAAGACGTTTCATCGGTTCGACGCCGACACCCTTCAGTACAGCGAGTCCTTTGCCGTTTGTATCCTTTCGCAGCTCATTTAAGTGACTTTCGAGCATCAGTGCCATTCCGAGGCGGTTCTTGCGCGTGAACATCATGTCGTAATGTGTTTTACAGAAGCCCTGTTCATTGGTTTTGATACGTGTATCGGGTTCCATCATTGATGCTCCGAGGATAAGCTCAAGCTCGTTTTCTTCGAGTTTATTATAAAGTGCACAGAACGGACATCCGCAGGCGTGATCGTCACGTGATGCGTCAAATGCTTCGTTGACGGGTATTGTGTATATTTTTTCCATATGGTGAGTCTCCTTGATCCTGATATATCGATTTTTACATCGCACACTTGATTTATTAATATTATACCTTTATAATAAAAATAAAGCAAGCGTTATTTTATTAATTTACGGAGATTTTTATGAAAATTTCAACTTTAGTGCCGAATGTAACCGAGATTTGCGTTGACGGTGTTGCTGCCGTTCGCATTGACGGACTTGATAATTTCAAAATATCACAGATTTTTGACTGCGGACAGTGTTTCCGTTTCGATCCTGTGAAATCGCCGCGTCACACTTTCGAATTTGAGGGTGTTGCTTACGGACGTTACATCCGTCTCGGACAGGATACGACCGATTCGGTGACGATATACAATACCACTCTCCCCGAATATGAAGCGGTCTGGAAACATTATCTCGCGCTTGATCTTGATTATGCCGCGGTGCGCCGTGACATAGCCGAGCGTTTTTTAATTGCCACGGGTGGACGTGATACTATTATGCCGCGTGCGATGGAGTACGGTGACGGTATTCGTATACTTCGACAGGAACCGTGGGAAGCGGTTTGTTCATTCATCGTTTCGCAGAACAACAACATTCCGCGAATCAAGAAGATCATTGCCGCGATGAGCCGCGAATGGGGTGAGCCGATATTTTTCGGTGGTGAGGTGTATTATTCGTTCCCGACAGCCGAGGCACTCGTTAAAGCGGGAGAAAAGGCGATATTCGATCTCAAGACGGGATTTCGTGCGAAGTACATATACGATGCGGCGTGTAAGGCGGTGAACGGCGACCTCGACTTTGCGGCGATCACTGCGGCATCTCCCGAAATGGCGGCACAAATGTTATGTTCTGTAAAGGGAGTCGGACCAAAGGTGGCGGCGTGTGCGATGCTGTTCGGCTTTGACAAAACAGAGGCGTTTCCGATCGATGTCTGGATCAAGAGAGTGCTTGCGAAGTATTATCCCGACGGGCTGGATATTTCCGCGCTCGGCAAGTACGCCGGTATTGCACAGCAGTATTTATTTTATTATGAAAGGTATAATGCGTAAACGCCGCTAACGCGTCTGAAGTTAGATTGGCGGTGAAGGAGAGTCTGAATGCCGATTCATTCAAATTAAAATTATAACGAAGGTGTAAATTTGCAAAACCCTCTTGCATTATTGAAAAAAATCTGATATAATATATTGGTAACAGCGACAAGCTGTAAAATAAGGCCATACCAGCCGGGGAATTAGCGGTGCCTTGTACCTGCAATCCGCTACAGCAGGGGTGGACTTCCTTTAATAAGGGCTGACTTTGTGTGGTCTGCACGTCGGGTCTTATGTGTTGACGGATGGGTCTCGCGCAATCGGAGGCTGTGAACCATGTCAGGTGGGGAACCAAGCAGCATTAAACGGTTACTTCGATGTGCCGCGAGGTTGCCTGTCCCGAGCATATTCCGCCGTTCACGCACATAAGGGCAGTTCGAGTTTTTGGTGTATGGTCTTATTTTACAGCTTGTCACATTTTTTAGAGAGGACGTGGAGAATTGCATCAGGCACTTTACAGAAAATGGCGTCCGCAGACTTTTTCCGATGTTTGCGGTCAGGATCACATAACCGCAATTTTGCGCTACGGTGTCGAAAACGGCAAAACCTCACACGCCTATCTTTTTACGGGTTCACGCGGTACCGGTAAAACCACTTGCGCTAAAATTCTTGCCAAGGCAGTAAACTGTAAATCGCCGGACAGAGGCAACCCTTGCGGCAAATGTGAGGCTTGTCTTGCAGCCGCGAAGAGCAGTTGTATCGATATCATCGAAATGGATGCGGCATCAAATAATGGCGTTGACGATATCCGTCAGATCCGCGACGAGGTTGAATATCTGCCTGCCGAGCTTACTAAAAAGGTTTACATTATTGACGAGGTGCACATGCTCTCGCCGAGTGCGTTCAATGCGCTTTTAAAAACACTCGAGGAACCGCCGGCGCACGTTATGTTCATCCTCGCGACAACCGAGCTTCAGAAGATTCCGGCAACTATACTCTCACGCTGTCAGCGTTTTGACTTTCGCCGTATTGCGAGCGAGGTCATTGCAGAAAGACTCGAATATATCGCCAAAGAAGAGGGAATCACGCTCGATCACGAGGCGGCGTTCATGCTTGCTCATCTTGCACAGGGCGGTATGCGTGACGCAATATCACTGCTTGAGCTTTGTTCGGGTGAAAACAAGCCTGTAACAACCGCTGTGGTTGAGGAAATTGCAGGTACGGGCGGACGTGACGTTGTACTTAAGCTGCTCGAGGCAGTTTGCGACAAGGACTACGACACGATCTTTGACGAGGTCGGTAAAATGTTCATGTCGAGCAAGGATCTTTCGGTTTTATGGCAGGATCTTATCGCATTTTACCGCGATATGCTCGTTGTCAAGACCACGAAAAACTCACGTGAATATCTTGATCTTTCCGAGCGTCAGTATGCCGAGCTTATGGAAATTTCGGGACGTTTTGCCGTGGAAACGCTTATTTATCACGGGAAGCTTCTCGACGAGGCTCTTGCTTCAATGCGTATATCAGCAAGCTCGAAGCGGCTTATTGCGGAAATGACACTGGTCCGTATGTGTGACGAGCGTTTTTCGGTTACAAACGAGGCTCTTGCTTCACGTATCACCGCACTTGAAGATAAGCTCAAATCGGGTGCTTACAGAAGTGAGACAGCTTCGTATGAGCCGACACCAAAAACGGTTGAAAGCAAACCTGTTTCATCCCCGAAAGAAGAAGCATCTGTGAAAGCCGATGAACCGACGCAAGCGGCACCGACTAAAAAAGAGTACCGTCAGCTTCCTTACTGGGCTGATTTTGTTGAAAAATGCTGTGAGCGTGACATCATGCTCGGAACACTCCTTCGCGAATCGGCAAAGGGTTTCACCGTTAATACGGACGAGCTGATCCACATTCGCACAAGCAACACAATGGCGCTCACGATAATCACCAATATGTTCGCCTCTATGTTTGAAATACTCAACACATTCGAGGACGGACGGCTTAATACAAGCTCGGTGAAGCTTGAATATGCTCCCGAGAAAAAAGAGGACACCAATACGGCATTTGACGACCTTGCTCGCACTGCCGATGAAGTAAAATAATTACATTGAAAGGATATTAACAACAATGAAAGCACGTTTACCCAAGGGAATGGGCGGCGGCCCTCAGAATATGAACGCAATGATCAGACAGGCTCAGAAGATGCAGGAGGATATGGCGGCAAAGCAGGAGGAGCTTGAAGCACGCGAATATGACGTATCTGCCGGCGGCGGAGTTGTTGCCGTTAAGATAAACGGAAAGAAAGAGATCCTCTCCATCGATATCAAGCCCGAGATCGTTGATCCCGACGATATTGAAACCCTTTCCGATCTGCTTGTTGCGGCTGTTAACGAGGCTATCAAGAAGGTTGAATCGGACAGCGCTTCCGAAATGCAGAAGATCACCGGCGATATCAGTATGCCCGGTCTGTTTTAAAACCTATGGCGGAGTATATTCTTCCGCTTGAAAAGCTGATCGAGCAGTTTCGCAAATTGCCCGGTATCGGCAAGAAAACTGCGGTGCGTCTGGCTTTTTCGGTTCTTGAGTTTTCGGCTGAGGAGGCTGAAGCTTTTGCCGAGGCGGTTCGCGGTGCAAAGGCTAATGTGCGTACCTGTGCGGTTTGTCAGAACTTTTCAGACGGTGAGCTTTGTCCCGTTTGTGCCGACTCCGAGCGTGACCGTTCGGTGATTTGTGTCGTTGAGGATGCAAAGGCTGTTATGTCGCTTGAAAAGGTCAAGGAGTTCGGCGGTGTTTATCACGTGCTCCACGGTGCGATATCCCCAATGGACGGAATCGGGCCCGACAAGCTGCGTATACGTGAGCTGATGACACGTCTCACCGAGGAGGTAAACGAGGTCATTATCGCAACAAATCCCACGGTTGAGGGCGAAGCTACGGCGATGTACTTAACCAAGCTTATAAAGCCGCTTGGCATCAAGGTTTCACGTCTTGCTTACGGTATACCCGTCGGCGGTGAGCTTGAATATGCCGATGAGGTGACGCTGATGCGTGCTCTTGAGGGACGCAGGTCAATTTGAACAAATTTAGATTATTTTTCTATAACTATTGACAAATCGAATAAAATAATATATAATTAATTAGTTGCTACTTTGTGTCAGGTGAAAACGGAGGTGTAATCATGGCAATAGATATGCGTACTGTTCTCTCGGGAGAGGTTGCAAAATTGGCTCTTGATTATGACTTTTCATTAACCGAAAAGGACTTCGGCTTTGACACGAATATCGACGGTGTGGTTTTTTCAAAGCCTGCTCATGTGAACGGTGAAATCGTTAATATGGGCGGTTATATCGGACTTACTGCAACGGTGAGCGTTTCATACAGTGCCGAATGTGCACGCTGCTTAAAGCCCCTTGAGAGAGACTTTGAGGTGACATTTGAGCGTACGGTCGTGAACCGCGGTGAGCTTGTCAACACGAGCGAGGACGAAGCCGATGACTATATTCAGATAGTTGACGGTATGCTTGAGCTCGATTCTGTTGCGGCAGAGCAGTTACTTATGGAGTTCCCGATGAAGGAGCTTTGCAGTGATGACTGTAAGGGCTTATGTCCGAAGTGCGGAAAGGATCTTAACGAGGGCGAATGTGGCTGTCCTACAAAAGAAATTGATCCGAGACTCGCAATTTTGCAAAAACTACTTGAAAAATAAAAATAATTGATGTATAATATAAAGTGTTATACAGTTAAGGAGGTGTCGTGAAATGGCAGTACCGAAGAAGAAAGTCTCCAGTGCGAGACGCGATAAGAGAAGATCTAACGTTTGGAAGCTCGAAATGCCGGGTATGACAAAGTGCCCTAAGTGCGGTGAATACAACCTCGCACACAGAGTTTGCAGAGCTTGCGGAACCTACAAGGGTGAACAAGTCATCAACGTTGACTAAGTTAAAAAATGCCTGCTGTTTTTGCGACGGCAGGTGTTTTTTATTTTAAGCCTTTATGCCACTTGACAAATTTTATGCCATGCTGTAAAATGGATATAATATGATATACTTGGAGGACTTCGGACTTGCTTGAATTTATTCTCGTTCCTCGCGATGAGAGTTGGCTTGAAATCGGAGAGGTTGCGGTGCCGCTTGAGATAACCGTTTCGGAAAATAATGCGACAGTTGAATATTATCCGTCGGCAGAGGCGATCGTTACAAAGCTTATCGAGCGATTCGGCGAGAGTGTGGAAGTGCTTTTTTCGGATGAGGCTATATCCTTTGCGGTGAATGCTTTCGGTGAATTTCTTGAATCGTACGGCTTTTCGTTGAGTCCCGATTCGGAGGATTTTTATATAAATTGTAAGCTAAAATGTGTCTGCGGTGAATGTCACCCGATGGTTCGCAAACTGACGGGAAGCGAGGAATATAACGACCTCACAGACACCGATATTGACGGACTTATCGGGGACGGTTACATCATTTATGCGGCTGTGGTCGGTAACGATATTGTCGCCGTTGCGAACACCGGTGAGCCTATAACGGAGGAAACGCCGCGAGAGGTGGAGATCGGCGTTGATACGGCAGAAAAACACCGTCGCTGTGGTTACGGACGGGCGTGTATTTCTGCGCTTGTTAATGAACTCACGCGACTTGGGCATACTGCAATATATGAGTATGCTTCAAAAAATACAGCCTCTGCACGTCTTGTTAAAGGTCTTGGCGGAGAGGAAACTTCACGTAAATTTTATATAGTCGGTTTTATGGAATAACGGAGGAAATTATGGCATTTGACGCAGGAATGGTCGGCGCAATTGTAAACGAGCTTAATGAGCGGATACTTGGTGCACGTGTTGAAAAGGTTACACAGCCCGAAAAGGATGAGATCGTGTTACTGTTACACCTCGGACGCGAAAATATGCGTCTTTCGCTTTCATCGGGCACTAACAATCCGCATTTTAATATCACATCTGCCGTCAAGGAAAATCCCATGACACCGCCGATGTTTTGTATGCTGCTCCGTAAGCACCTGACGGGTTCACGTATATCCTCGGTGACACAGCTCGGCTTTGAGCGTGCGGTTGAGTTCGGTTTCGATTGTTACGACGAGCTTGGGTTTGAAGCGAAGAAATATCTCGTCACCGAAACGATGGGAAAATACAGCAATATAATACTGCTTAACGCCGAAAAAAAGGTTATAAGCGCACTGAAGATAATCGATCTTGCGACGAGCAATGTACGTCAGATCCTGCCGGGATTCCCGTATGAGCTGCCGCCGGAGCAGAAGAAAATGTCACCGCTTACCGTTAGTGAAGCAGAGTTTCGTGCGGCGTTTGAACAGTCTGAGAATATGCCTGCGGACAAGTTTATTCTTGCGAATTTTTACGGTTTTGCGGCAATTACCGCACGTGAGATCGTCTGCCGTGCCGCGGGACGTTCGGATGTGCCGATATATGACTGTGATGTCTGGCGTTTGTGGCAGAGTCTTTCTTATGTCGTCGGGTGTATAACAGAGAAAAAATGTGAGCCGTGGCTGGTATCGGACGCTTCGGGAAAGCCTTTGGAGTATCTTTTCTTTGAGCCGATCGAATACGGTTCGGATTTCACTGTCAAACGGCTTGATTCGTTTGGTGAGCTGCTTGATGAATATTTTTCGCTGCGTGACCGTGCGGAGCGTATACGTCAGCGTACTGCCGATATTTTTCGACTGCTTACCAATGCCGAAACGAGACTTTTAAAGAAGCTTTCGCTCCAACGTCAGGATCTTGAATCGTGTGCAGACAAGGAGCGTTACAAGCTTTGGGGAGATCTTATAACGGGTAACATTTACCGTCTTTCGCGAGGAATGGAAACGGCGGCACTTGAAAATTACTATGAGGATGACTGTCCCGGCATAGAAATACCGCTTGACAAGCGTCTCACTCCCCAGCAAAACGCACAGAAATATTACAAGAAATACGCAAAATCCAAAACCGCCGAGGTAGAGCTTGCAAAACAGATCAAGCTTGCCGAAGCGGAGCTTGAGTATATTTACACGGTTTTCGATTCGCTGACACGTGCCGAAAGCGAGAGTGACATTCTTGAAATACGCGAGGAGCTTCACGGTTCGGGTTATGCTTCCAGAATGAAAAACTATTCTCCGAAGAAGATGTCGCAGCCGAAGTTAATGGAGTTCAAATCAAGCGGCGGATACCGTATTCTCTGCGGAAAGAACAATCATCAGAACGATTACCTCACAACACGTCTTGCAGCGAAGCAGGATTACTGGTTTCACGTTAAAAATCAGCCGGGCTCGCACTGCGTGATGTTCACCGAGGGAGAAGAACCGTCCGAGCGTGATTTTACGGAAGCGGCAATGATTGCGGCGCATTATTCGAAGGCTTCGGAGGGTGTCAACGTTGCGGTTGACTACACGTTGATACGAAATATTCGCAAGCCGAACGCATCAAAGCCGGGATTTGTGACCTATAACACAAATTATACGGCGTATGTAACGCCCGATGCGAAGGTGGTTCAATCGCTTCGCGTTAAATGATATCTACAGAGCTGTCCCGATTTGTACGGACAGCTTTTTTGATATTCATCAAACTAACTTCAGCCGCACAGCGGCGTTCCTTCGCGAAAGAAGCAATGAAGCCACTGAGCCGCCGATGCAGCTGGCGGCGGACGAACGGTTACAGCAAACAAAGCGAATTGTGAGCCTGCGAACTGAGCGCGAATCGAGCATCCGCAAGGAAGGGTGGGAGAGCTCGAGAACACTCGCAGAAGGCGATGTGTTGTGGAACAACTGCGCAGCTGGTGTCCATCCCTCTCGAATGATACGAAGCTCGAAGCAGCATTTTTGAAGAAAGCATTTCTTCGATATGAGCATAAAAGTTACTTTTATCCAAGGGAACAAAGGTATATCCAAATTTTTTAGATTGTGGATCGTTTTTCGCGTAAGTTCGAGAGACATAGGAACCAGCTGCGCAGTTTCCTATTTCCCTCGAGCTCCTTTTTGCACCTCCTTGCCGGTGCTCGATTTGCGCTCAACTCCGCCTGCGGCTCCGGATTCGCTTTGTTAGCAATAACCATTTGTCCGCCGCCAGTTGCATCGGCGGCTCAGTGGCTTCATTGCTTCTTTGGCGAAGAAACGCCGCTACGCGGCTGAAGTTAGTTTCAATGTATAAAAAAATAATTTCTTCCTTATTAAAAGAAAATTTTCAAATTTATATAAAAAACACTTGAAATTTTATCCTATAAGCGTTATACTATTAAGAGGTATATTATTTTGTAAGAATATTCGATTTGCAAAATGTCGGATTTTTTCTTGAAAATTACATCAAGCTGTCTCCCGAAAGGAATACTTGACTATGAACGATATAATTTACTGGGTGTGGTTATCGCAGAAAAACGGCCCGGGACATTCTGATGCTATTCGTCTGCTTCAGTATTTCCCGGGAGGTGCTCGTGAAATTTATGAAGCAACCAATGAACAGCTTTTGGCTTGCAAGGATTGCAGTATGGCTTTTATCCGCAGACTTATGAACCGTGACCTTAAAGAAGCGGAACGTATACTTGAATTTTGTTTCATTAACGGTATTCGTGTGGTTTCCTGCGCTTCCGAAAATTATCCGAAAAGACTGCGTTCGCTTTATAACAAGCCTGTTGTACTTTATATACGCGGTATGATAGAGGATCTTGATGACCGCTTCTGTGTCAGTATCGTCGGTACGCGCAATATGTCCGATTACGGCAAGCATATGACCTTCTCGCTTGCAAGACAGCTTATCTCGTACGGTGCCGTTATCATCAGCGGTGCGGCATACGGTATTGATTCGACTGCGAACAATACTGCCGTCTTTATGGACGAGCCGAGTGTTGCGGTCCTTGGTTCGGGCGTTAATGTCCCGTATCCTGCGAAAAATAAGGAGCTTCTTGATAAAATTGCCGCAAAGGGTATGGTTATCAGTGAATATGAACCCAACACTCCGCCGTACAGTCACAATTTTCCGCTTCGCAACCGTATCATAAGCGGTCTTTCGGATGCGGTTGTCGTTGTTGAATGCGCTCTCAAAAGCGGTGCGCTTATCACGGCAAGGTACGCCGCTGATCAGGGACGGAGAGTTTACGCTGTTCCCGGTAACGTCGGTGCTCCCGGCAGTATCGGACCGAACAGTCTCATTCGCGACGGTGCTAAGTTAGTTATGCGCTGTGAGGACATAATCGAGGATTTTGAGGACAGATTCAATCTTGAACAGTTAGACAGGATCATATCGAGCGAAAAATATCTGCGATATGAATATAATCACAGTATACCGGTGAGAAACGAAAACAAGCCCATGACTCGTGATGGCGTCAAAATCGTCAGGGCTTCTGCGACTGCCGCAAGAAAAGAAAACATCGGCGAAAAGCATCCCGACGAGGCGACACCGAGACGTACCCAAAGAAGTCCGCGTATAGTTGAAAAGCAAGGCGGGCCGTCGGTAACGGTGAAGCACGAGAGTGACATTTCGCAAAACGCAGAATCAGCTGCCGATAAAAAAGAAAAAATATATGCAATGACCGATGACAATCAGCGTTTGGTTCTTGACGCAATGCCGAGCGGTACTGAGGTTACGATCGATCAGCTCGCAAAAACAGGACTTTCAACAAATATGATTCTTTCATCACTTACGATGCTTGAACTCTTTTCCGCCGTGGAATCGCTTCCCGGTGGTCTTTACAAAAAATTAATCTAACCAACAAAGCAAAAGGAGACATTTCTTCATATGGCAAATCTTGTAATAATGGAGTCGCCGACAAAGGCAGGAACAGTTAAAGGTTATCTCGGCTCGGGATATAAGGTGGTCGGTTGCACCGGTCATATACGCGACCTTCCCAAAAGCACGCTCGGCATTGACGTTGATAACGATTTCAAGGCTAAATATATCAACATCCGCGGCAAGGGTGACCTTATAAAGAGCCTCAAAAAGGACGCGAAGAATGCAGACAAAGTTTTCCTCGCAACGGACCCTGACCGCGAGGGTGAGGCAATCGCATGGCATCTTTCCGAAGCGCTCGGATTGCCCGAAAACAAAATCAAGCGTGTTACCTTTAACGAGATCACAAAGAAAGCGGTCAAGGCGGGTATGAAAACTCCCCGTGAGATCGATATGGGACTTGTTAATTCCCAGCAGGCGAGAAGAATACTTGACCGTATCGTCGGTTATAAGCTGAGCCCGTTCCTTTGGAAAACCATCAAGAGCGGTCTTTCGGCAGGACGTGTACAGTCGGTTGCGACTCGTATACTCGTTGAGCGAGAGGAGGAGATCCGCGCATTTGTTCCCGAGGAATACTGGACCGTTGACGTAGAGCTCGAAAATAAGAGCCGCGGCAAGATCAAGGCTAAATTCCACGGTGACGAAAAGGGTAAGATCGAGCTTCATAACGAGGCACAAACCATGAAGGTCGTCAGTGCGATCGAGGGCAAGCCGTTTAATGTCAAGTCGGTTAAAAAGGCGATCCGCGTCAAGAATCCGGCACCTCCATTTACAACCTCAACTCTCCAACAGGAGGCTTCGCGCAGACTCGGCTTCCAATCACAGCGTATCATGCGTGTTGCACAGGAGCTTTATGAGGGTATCAACCTCGGTGCGGCAAGCGGCGGCACACAAGGTCTTATCACCTATATGCGTACCGATTCACTCCGTATCGCAGATGAAGCGGCTGATGCAGCAGAGGCTTATATCACCGAAAAGTACGGCAAGGACTTCTATCCTGCACAGCGCCGTATCTATAAAACCAAGGCAGGTGCACAGGACGCACACGAAGCGATTCGTCCCTCGAACCTTGCTTTTGAGCCCGACAAGATAAAGAAGATGCTGACGACTGATCAGTACCGCCTTTACAAGCTGATCTGGGATCGTTTTATGGCGAGCCAGATGGCATCCGCAGAGCTTGACACCGTTACAGCCGATATTGAGGCAGGCGGTTATATCTTCCGCTCAAGCGGTTACACGGTCAAATTCCAGGGTTATATGACGCTTTACGAGGAGGCAGAGGATCACGTTCAGGCGAGTGCTGCCGATACCGATACTCCCGAAAAGAGCGTAAGACTTCCGAAGATCGAGCAGGGTGACGTTCTTAAGCATGACGAAACCAAGCCTGCACAGCATTTCACGGAAGCACCTCCGAGATACACCGAGGCAACGCTTGTCAAATTCCTCGAGGAGCGTGGCATCGGACGTCCGAGTACCTTTGCGACGATTATTACGACGATCATTTCGCGCGGTTACGTTGTTCGTGAAGGCAAGTCACTGAAGCCCACCGAGCTTGGTGAAATCACAACAAGACTGATGGTTGACAGCTTCCCGAAGATCGTTGACTATGAGTTTACCGCAAATATGGAAACCGACCTCGACGAGATCGCAAACGGCGTTGACACAGTTACAGGCGTACTCCACGGCTTCTATGACGATTTTGCAAAGACACTTGAGGCTGCGGAGAATACCGTTGACAAGACAAAATATCAGCTTCCCGTTGAGGAAACGGACATCATTTGCGATAAATGCGGCGCGAAAATGGTTGTTAAAAACGGACGCTTCGGTAAATTTGCCGCTTGTCCGAATTATCCTGCCTGCAGAAACACAAAGCCGCTTACGGGCGATGGTAAGCCTGCGGAGGAAAAGGCTCCAAAGGTTACCGATATGGTTTGCGATAAGTGCGGAAGTCCGATGGTAATGCGTACGGGAAGATACGGCAGCTTCTATGCCTGCTCGCGTTATCCCGAATGTAAGACCACACGTCAGATAACCAAGGATCTCGGCGTTAACTGTCCCCTTTGCGGCTCGAAGGTCGTTATCAAGAAGGGCAAGAGCCGTACCGTGTTCTATAGCTGTGAGAAGTATCCCGAATGTGATTTTTCCTCATGGGATATGCCGACTGCCGAAAAATGTCCCGAATGCGGCGAAATGCTTTACCGCAAAAAGGGTAAGCCGCTGCTCATTTGCAAGCATGATGGCTGTGGATATAAAAGGGCGATAGAAAAAGATGATGCAGAGTGATTTACCGCTGATCAATATCGTCGGTGCGGGACTTGCGGGATGTGAGGCGGCATGGCAGGCTGTGAAGCTTGGTGTTCGTGTACGTCTTTATGAAATGAAGCCGCACAAGTATTCGCCGGCACATCACAGTGAGGGCTTTGCCGAGCTTGTTTGTTCAAATTCACTTCGCTCGAATATGCTCTCAAATGCAGTCGGCGTGCTCAAGGAGGAAATGAAGCTTCTCGATTCGCTCATCATCGAAGCGGCGTATGCCTCTGAAGTGCCTGCAGGAAGTGCATTGGCGGTTGACCGTGAGCTTTTCTCAAGGTATATAACCGATAAATTAAAAAATCATCCGCTGGTTGAGGTTGTAGAGGGCGAAGTCACGGAGATTCCGGACGGCATTACCGTTATCGCAACGGGACCGCTTACGAGTGAAGCACTGTCCGAGTCGATCGGTAAGCTGATCGGTGACGATTATTTACACTTTTTCGATGCAGCCGCGCCGATCGTTTCATTTGATTCGATCGATATGTCAAAGGCGTTTTATGCGTCGCGTTACGATAAGGGCGAAGCATCGTATATAAACTGTCCGTTCACCGAGGAGGAATATGAGAATTTTTACAAGGCTCTCATAACTGCCGAGGAAGCGGAATTAAAGGATTTTGACAAGGCAGGACAGCTTACTGTTTTTGAAGGCTGTATGCCTGTTGAAGTTATGGCAAAGCGCGGACATGATACGCTTCTTTTCGGCCCGATGAAGCCGGTTGGCATAACAGTGCCGCAGACGGGTAAGGAAGCATATGCGATAGTACAGCTTCGTCAGGAAAATGCCGAAAAGAGTATGTACAATATCGTCGGTTTCCAGACGCATCTGAAATTCCCCGAGCAAAAGCGTGTGTTCGGTATGATTCCCGGACTTGAAAATGCGGAATTTCTTCGCTACGGCGTAATGCACAGAAACACGTTCATGAACTCGCCGAAGCTGCTTGACAATACCTACATGATGCGAAGCCGCCCGGGACTTTACTTTGCCGGACAGATGACAGGCGTTGAGGGTTACGTTGAATCGGCATCGAGCGGACTTGTTGCCGGACTTAATGCGGCGAGATATGCGCTCGGACTTGAGCCGGTAAGCTTTGCACGTGAGAGTATCATCGGATCGCTCGCATCTTATATAAGCGACGAGGGCGTTGTTAACTTCCAGCCGATGAACGCTAATTTCGGTCTCGTTGCACCGCTTGAGAAAAAGGTCAAGGGCGGTAAAAAGGCAAGAGGCGAAGCAATGGGCGCACGTGCAATAGAATATATACGCGAATTACTCGGTTTAAACGAAGAACAAAATGAGAAGGGTGATGAATGATATGGAAAAGTTACCGCTTTCTCCCGAGGTATTTGAGGAAAAGATCGGATACCGCTATAATAACAAGGACCTGCTTATCACCGCGCTGACTCATTCATCCTATGCAAATGAATGTAAGCCGAGAGGTGAAGCGGTTGAATATAACGAACGCCTTGAATTTCTCGGTGACTCGGTGCTCTCGATAATCGTCAGCGATTACCTGTTTAAGAGCTATCCCGATACTCCCGAGGGTGATCTGACACGTATCCGTGCAAGTGCCGTTTGCGAAAAGACGCTCGGTAAGCTTGCGATGGATATCGGACTTGGCAAATATATGCGTCTCGGTCACGGCGAGGAAATGAGTCACGGTCGTGAACGTGTTTCGATACTTGCCGATGCTTTTGAGGCACTGCTTGCTTCGATATATCTTGATTCGGGCTCACGTGAGGCGGTTGAAAAATTCCTTATGCCGCTGGTTGTTCCCGAGATAAAGCAGTTTACGGAAAACGGCAAGAACAAGGATCACAAAACTCTGCTTCAACAGATCGTACAGCAGGAAAGAGGCGAGATCCTTGAATATGTTCTCGTCGGCGAGTCGGGCCCCGATCACGCAAAGATCTTTACTGTCGAGGCGAGACTTAACAGCAACGTCATCGGTCACGGCAGCGGAAAAAGCAAGCGTGAAGCCGAGCAGATGGCGGCAAAGGAAGCACTTATCCTTTTCGGCGACAAATGAGACACATAAATATTCCGATATTCATTCCTCACATGGGATGTCCGAACGCCTGCGTTTTCTGTAATCAACGTAAAATATCGGGCAGGACGGAGTTTGATATACACTCGGTCGAATCTGAGCTTGAAAGAGCAACAAAAACTATCGACTACGACACTTCCGAGGTTGAGATCGCCTTTTTCGGCGGCAGCTTTACGGGGATTGACCGTGGAGATATGATATACCTGCTCGGACTTGCAAAGCGTTACATTGATATGGGTAAAGCACAGTCGGTGCGGCTATCGACACGTCCCGATTATATCGACGGCGAGATACTTGATATACTTTCCGAGTATGGAGTTACCGATATCGAGCTTGGTTTGCAGAGCATGAGTGACAAGGTACTCTTGGCATCAAAACGCGGTCACACGTCAGAGGATGCAAGACGGGCGTGCAAGCTTATAAAGGAGCACAGATTTAACCTTGTCGGTCAGATGATGATCGGACTTCCCGAGTCAACGCTTACGGATGAGCTTTATACGGCGCGTGAGATAATCTCGATGGGCTGCGATGCCGCGAGAATATATCCGACGGTGGTTTTCTGTGAGACCGAGCTTTGCGACATGATGCAAAGTGGCGGATATACACCGCTTACCATGCAAGATGCAGTGAAGCGTTCGGCAGAGGTGCTTTGTATTTTCGCAGAGTGTGACATTCCCGTTATACGGCTCGGACTCTGTGCGGCGGACAACCTTTTCACAGAGGGAACAATGGTCGGTGGTGCTTATCACAGTGCTTTCGGTGAGCTTGTTTATTCGGAGCTTTATTATAAAAAAATACAGGAATATATCGCTTCACACGGACTTTCCGACAAAATATCGGGACGTGATGTTACTATATATGTCCCACACGGCGAGACCTCAAAGGCTTCGGGACAAAAGCGTGCCAATAAGGAGCGTTTACGGCGTGAATACGGTGCTCGTGATGTTAAGATCATTGAGCGCGATAATATGAAAAAATACACGGCTCGGGTTATCTGCCCCGACCGATAAACAAAATCATGGGAAAGGAGAAAATCAAATATGTACTTAAAATCACTTGAGCTGTTCGGATTCAAGTCCTTTCCCGACCGTACCGTGCTGAATTTTGATTGCGGAGCAACGGTTGTTGTCGGACCGAACGGAAGTGGTAAATCAAACATATCCGATGCGATGCGCTGGGTACTTGGCGAGGTTTCGTCCCGTCAGATTCGCGGTACAAAGATGGAGGACGTTATCTTCGGCGGTACTGATGACAGAAAGCAGATGAATTTTGCCGAGGTCACGGTAACCTTCGATAACTCCGACCGTCAGATGGACATCGCATACGATGAGGTTTCGGTAACACGTCGCTATTACCGCAAGGGTGAGAGCGAATATTTCATTAACCGCAAGCCCGTACGTCTGCGCGATATACACGAGCTTTTCATGAATACGGGCGTCGGACGAGAGGGTTATTCGATCATCGGTCAGGGACGTATTGCGGAGATCATTTCGCGAAAGAGCGAGGAACGTCGTGCCATATTCGAGGAAGCGGCAGGTATTTCCAAGTACCGCTACAAGAAGGAAGAGGCAGAGCGTAAGCTTTCGAGCGTTGACGATAATCTTACCCGACTTCGCGATATTATGTCCGAGCTTGAGGGACGTGTCGGTCCGCTTGAGCGTGAATCGGAAAAGGCGAAAAAATATCTTGAATATTTCGAGATAAAAAAGCGTGACGATGTTTCGCTTTGGATTTATGATATGGACAAGCTTTCGCGTGACTTAAAGACCGCGGAGGATAAATTAAAGCTTGCGGCAAACGAGCTTGAAATTGTAAGTGAAGCACTTGAATCGCTTGAAAGTCAGAACGAGCGTATCTTCGAGGCTTCACAGGAATCAAAATATAAATATGAGCAGCTCCAGAATCAGATCGAGGAGGCTCGTAATCTTGCACATGAGCTTGACAGCAGGATAAAGCTGACCGAGAACGACATGACACACCGTGACGAGCAGATCGCACGTGCGGCTGAAGCGAAGTCTCGTTTTACAGAGAGACGTGCACAGCTTGAAGCCCTCTGCAGTGAAAAGCAGACCGCGCTTGACACGGCAAACGGTAAGGCAAGTGAGCTGTCGAATGAGCTTTCTTCGCTTGACCAAAAGAGTGAAACCGCACGCACCTCACGCGACGAGCTTCGTCTGCTTCTTGATAAACAGCTTGAAGAATTAAAAGCCGCCGAGGACCGTCTTGTGGAATTAAAGATCAGACTTTCTGTTCTCGATACCACCGAAAAGAGCGACAACGACAAGGCAGAGTCGCTTAAAGAGGAGATCGACAAAAAAGAAAGCAGTACGTCGATGCTCACAGCTCGTGCGGACAAGGCTGAAAAGGTCATCGCCGATTATAAGAAAAAGAGCGATGAGCTTGGAGCGCAGCTTGGTGTCATTAATTCCGATGTTGAAAAGCTGAAGCGTGAAAAGCAGGAGCTTATCGACAAATCAAACGAGGTCTATCTCGAATACACTGCGAAGAAGCACCGTATTGATGCAATTCGCCGTATGGAGGAGCTTTTCGAGGGATATACGCAGAGTGTCCGCTTTGTTATGAGCGAATATGATGCAGGTCACATTGCGGGGACGACACGCGTTTCCGATATTGATGCCAAGGGCGGACGTATCTGGGGACCTGTGTCACGTCTCATTAACGTAAGTGCGAAATATACGCTTGCGATCGAAACGGCTCTCGGCGCAAATATACAGAATATCATCGTTGACGACGAAAACACCGCAAAGGCAGCGATCCGTCACCTTAAAGAAAAGAACGCAGGACGTGCGACCTTCTATCCGATAAGCTCGATGAAGCCGCGTTACAGCCAGATTCCCGATTCGGAATGTGAACGTTATGCAGGATACCTCGGTACTGCCGATAAGGTTATCGAGTTTGACGATAAATTCGGAGGTGTTATACGCAATCTGCTCGGTGCTACGCTGATTTTCGATAACATTGACAACGGTGCGGCTATGGCAAAGGCAACGGGCTATAAGGTTCGCGTTGTAACGCTCGACGGTCAGATCATCAACGCAGGCGGTTCGTTCACGGGCGGTTCGGCAAAGCGTGACTCGGGAATGTTGACAAGACGTACCGAAACCGAAAAATTAAAGCGCGACTCGGACGAGCTTGCAAAGAAGCTTGAGGAAATCAAGTCCGAGCAGACGAAATGTGACAATCAGATTGCGGCAAAGACCAAGGAAGCGTCGGCTATATCCTCGCAGACTGCTATGCTTAATTCGCTCATCGGCGCGGAAAATACACAGCTTGAGGTCATCAAGAGTCAGCTTGGCGGCGAACGTAATATGCGTGCTTCCTTAGAGCGTGACCTTGACGCCATCAAGACCGATGCTGCAGAGCGTGCAGACGGTATCGCGAAGCTCAAAGGAGAAGTTGATGAAACAGAGGCTTCGATCGAAAAGCTGACGGCGGAACGTCTTGACGGTGCATCGAAGCTCGGTGCGCTTGAGGAGGAGATCGACGACTGTGAACGTGAGCGCAGTGAGCTGCTTGTTCGCCGTGCAGAGGCACTCAAGGACGTTGAGCTTGCAGAGCATGACCTTGATGAAGCACGTGAACGACTCTCCGAGAACGCCGCACAGACGGATGAAAATGACACTCTCGCCGTGGCTCTTGCCGATCAGAACAAGACTGCCGCAGAAGCACTTGAATCGATGCGTGCAGAGCTTGTAACGCTTGACGAAAAGGTGGAGCAGCTTGACAAAGAGCGCGGTGAAACATCGGCGAAGAACCTTGAATATGAGCAGAAGTTAAATCAGCTTCGCACACAGATCCGCGATAAAACAAACAAACGTGAGCTTTGCTTCCGCGATCACACTCTTGCGGAGAATAAATACAACAACCTTGTTGAGGATCGCGACAAGCACACAACCCGTCTTTGGGACGAATATGAGCTTACTTACACGGGTGCAGTCGAATGTCAGTATCCGCCCGTTACAGAGGAAACACGCAGTACGGTGCTTGCGGAGCTTACCGAATACAGAAGCAAGCTGAAATCTCTCGGAAGCGTCAATCTTAACGCAATCGATGAATATAAAGAGGTTAAAGAGAGATACGACTTTATGTCCGAGCAGATCGGAGACCTTGAAAAATCGAAGGACAATCTGCTTGAGATCATCGTTAAGCTTGAATGTGAGATGCGCGAGACGTTTGTTACGGCATTCCATGAGATCGACCGAAACTTCAAGATCGTTTTCGGCGAGCTTTTCGGCGGCGGTACGGCAGAGCTTTCACTGACCGATCCCGAAAATGTGCTGACGAGCGGTATTGAGATCCGTGTTGCACCTCCCGGAAAGATAATCAAGAGTCTGACACTTCTCTCGGGTGGTGAGCAGTCGTTCGTTGCAATTGCGATAATCTTCGCGATACTGCGTGTCAATCCGACGCCGTTCTGTATCTTCGACGAGATCGAGGCGGCACTTGACGATGCGAACGTTTTCCGTTTCGCTGATTATCTGCACCGTTATTCGAATCGCACACAGTTTATCGTTATCACCCACCGTCGCGGTACGATGGAGGTTGCAGACCGTATTTACGGCGTTACCATGCAGGAACGCGGTATTTCGACCATTCTGCCGCTTGATATCAACCAGGCGCAGGAAAAGCTTAATGAGGGTAAGGCATAATTTTAGTCACTTAACTACTGAAAGGATATAACCAATGGGATTTTTTGACCGACTTAAAGCAGGACTTGCAAAAACAAAAAACGCTCTTTTCAAGC
This sequence comes from Clostridia bacterium, assembly GCA_017466685.1. Taxonomy (GTDB): domain Bacteria; phylum Bacillota; class Clostridia; order Oscillospirales; family CAG-272; genus Flemingiibacterium. Next base: position 16,303 of record JAFTTS010000051.1, on the reverse strand, counting down.
AGGTTGACAATCTGTTCCGAAGCTTTGTAAGGGTGGATGAAGACCTGCTTGAGGAGCTTGAGGAGCTGCTTATAATGGCAGATGTCGGCGTTAATTCGACCGAAGCGATAATCGAACGTCTTCGTGAAAAGATAAAGGATGACCGTATCACAGAGCCGGAAGCCTGCCGTGTTGCACTTCAGGAGATACTCGTTGAAATGATCGGCGACGGAGAGGGACTTCACCTTGAAACAGCTCCGAGCGTTATTTTAGTCATCGGCGTTAACGGCGTCGGTAAGACCACCTCGATTGCAAAGATCGCAAACAGGTTGAAACAGAACGGTAAAAAGGTCGTTCTTGCGGCGGCTGACACCTTCCGTGCTGCGGCGATCGATCAGCTTGCTGTCTGGGCAGACCGCGTCGGCGTTGAGCTTATAAAGCATACCGAGGGTTCTGATCCTGCGGCGGTCGTTTTCGATGCTGTTAGTGCGGCAAAGAAGCGTTGTGCGGATGTGCTTATCGTTGACACCGCGGGACGTCTCCATAATAAGAAAAATCTTATGGACGAGCTTGCAAAGATAAACCGTGTCATTGACCGTGAGCTGCCGGGAGCTTCGAGAGAAACACTTCTCGTTCTTGATGCAACAACGGGACAAAACGCCGTTAATCAGGCAAAGGAATTTAAAAATGCCGCAAATATTACCGGTCTCATTTTAACAAAGCTCGACGGTACGGCAAAGGGCGGTATTGTTTTCTCGATTAAAGAGGAACTTAATATCCCCGTTAAGTTTATCGGCGTTGGTGAGCAGATGGACGATATGCAGGAGTTCTCGGCGAAGGATTTCGTTGACGCGCTCTTCAGTTGATTAGGAGAAATTATGTATAAAATTGTACTCGCTTCAAGAAATAAGAAAAAAATCCGTGAGCTTGAAACTTTACTTGCTGATCTTTCGTCTAAAGTGCAGGTTCTCTCTCTTGACGACATCGGTTACACAGAGGATATCATCGAGGATGGAGACACATTTTCCGAAAATTCACGTATAAAGGCGACTGGTCCCGCAAGGCTCGGTTACATCGGTATTGCCGACGATTCGGGACTTTGCGTGGATGCGCTTGACGGTGCTCCGGGAGTTTATTCGGCACGCTTCTCGGGCGAGGGTGCAACAGACGGCAGTAACAATGAAAAGTTACTTTCGCTTCTTGAAAATGTACCCGATGAAAAGCGCACGGCGAGATTTTGCACCGTTGTGACCTGTGCTTTTCCCGATGGGACTGACTTTCAGGTTGAGGGCGTTTGCGAGGGTACTATACTCCATGCGGCAGACGGTGAGGGTGGCTTCGGTTATGATCCGCTTTTCTACTATGCACCGCTTAAAAAGACCTTTGCTGCACTTTCGGCAGACGAAAAGAATGCCGTCAGTCACCGCGGTAAGGCGATGCGCGGATTTGTTGAAAAATTTAAGGAATATATCTTAAAAACAGGAGAATAAAAATGTTGACCTCAAAACAGCGTGCCTATCTTCGTTCGATGGCACAGAGCTATGACACAATATTTCAGGTTGGAAAGGGCGGCATATCCGAAAAGATGTGCGAACAGATCTCGAACGCTCTTGAAGCACGTGAGCTTATAAAGCTTCGTGTTCTCGACAACAGCGACTACAGTGCAAGAGAAGCGGCAGAGGAAATTGCCGAGACTGTCGGTGCGGATGTTGTTCAGGTTATCGGCACGAGATTTGTGCTTTACCGTGAATCAGTTGATCACAAGAAAATCGAGCTTTCCCTTATAAAATGAGCGAACACAAAGAAAGACTCGGCATATACGGCGGTGCTTTTTCGCCGATACACTACGGTCATATTAATGCATCAAGGGCATTTCTCGATTCGGGCCTTATTGATAAGCTGCTTGTTGTTCCGACCTCGATTCCGCCGCATAAGGATCTGACCGGTGAAGCAACTCCACATCAGCGTTTTGAAATGACAAGGCTTGGCTTCTCGGACTGTGATTATTATCAAAACGGCAGACTTGAGGTGTGCGACTGGGAGCTGACACAGGAGGGCAAGAGCTTTACCGTTTATACGCTTGAGCATTTTTCATCCCCCGAGCGTGAGCTTTATTTCCTTATTGGCAGTGATAAGCTCTTTAATATTGACAAGTGGTACCGTATAGAGGATATTTTAAGACTTGCCGATATTGTTCTCATACGCCGAGAGGATGACAGTGAGATGTATGCACGCTTAACGGAAAAGATAGATCTGCTTCGCCAAAGGTACGGTGCACGTATACATGAAATATATGCACCGTCGGTTATGATGTCGTCAACCGAGCTTCGAGAGATGCTTCGAAATGGAGCTGATATTTCAGGGCTTGCTCCCGATTCGGTTATAAAATATATTGAAGATAATAAGCTATACAGGTAATTTCATATGATTACAGAAAAACAGGAATCAATACTTGCCTCCCTTCGCGAGAGGATACAAGGTTACATGAGCGAAAAACGTCTCTCCCACACCTATGCTGTGGAACGTGAGATTACGGCACTTTCGGGGATATATGCGCCCGAGGATGAGTTCACACTTCGTGTCTCGGCTCTGCTTCATGATATAACAAAGGAACTTTCGCTTCAAAAACAGTTGCAATTATGTATTTTGTCTGATATAATATATACACGCGAGGAAATGTTGACTCCGAAAATTTTCCATTCACGTACAGCGGCGGCTGTGATAAAACAGGATTTTTCCGAGTGGGCGACCGATGATATATTGTCTGCCATACGTTGGCACACAAGCGGACACGCCGATATGACGCTATGTGAACAGTTACTTTTCCTTGCAGATTTTATCGAGGATACACGTACATTTGAATCGTGTGTCAAGCTTCGCCGTTTCTTTTACGAGGGCATCGAGGGTGCACAGGACAAGATGTCACATCTACGAGACACGATGATCTTAGCTCTTGATCTCACGATAGACGAGCTTGTTTCGGACGGAAAACCGATACACGTCGATACAGTTTCGGCAAGAAATTACTTTATTTATGAGAAGGTGAGGTGTTCAAAGTGAGTGAAAAAAGTGTAAAACGGCATCCAAAGAAGGGTTTGTCACCGCTTATGATTGCGCTTATTGCGTTTGTCGTAATACTTGCTTTGATTTTGGCGTTGATTGCCGGCGTCTGGCTGTTTTTTAAAAATTACAAGCCCTCTCTTGACACCGACACTCCTCCTTTTGATGTTAATGTCACACCCGGACCGGATGACACGTCTGAGGACGAAGGTTCAAATACCTCCGATGATGAATATGTCCGCGATACGCAAATCGTAAACTTCCTCGTTGCAGGACGCGATAAAGCTGCGTGGAACACTGACGTTATGATGTTAGTCAGCTTCAATATGCGCGATTATACACTGAATGTCCTGCAGATACCGCGTGACACCTATATCGAGGTTGACGGCGTTACACGAGGCAGGATCAACACCGTTGTCAAGCTGATGCGAGCACAGGCTTACAACAATGATACCACGCTTAATTCGGACGAAATGCTCAAAGCCGGTATGCAGGGCACAGTCGAGATACTTGAAAAGAATCTGTGCGTCCAGATCGACGGTTATGCAATTGTAAATCTTGAGGGCTTTCGCAATATAATCAATGCCATCGGCGGTGTTTATATGGATGTTCCTTATGAGATGGAATATGACGATCCCGACCAGGATCTTTACATCCATTTAGCTCCCGGACCGCAGACGCTTAACGGTGCACAGGCTGAGATGTTCGTGCGTTACCGTTCGGGATATGTTCAGGGAGATATCGGACGTGTTAATGCGCAGAAGATATTCCTGACGGCACTCTTTAAACAGCTTCAGAATAATCTCACCATTTCAACTGTGCCGACAATTGTGGATCAGCTGCTCAAATATGTCACAACCGATGTTCCCTTGACGGATATTGTGTTCTATGCCAAGGAGCTTTTGAAGGTTGATATGGAGAACGTCTCAATGATGACTCTCCCCGGCAGTGATGCCCGTTCATCCACAACCGGCGCATGGTATTATATCATGCACAGAGCGGATATGCTTGATGCTATAAACAAATATTTTAATGTATACAACAAAGATATAACGGACGAGCTATTCGACGCGGATCACGTTTTCACGGACGAGAGCTATGACGTTTTTGCGGACATCTATTTTGCCGAAGCGACGGGTGCGGACGTTGAAACCGCAGACAAGATCGATGACGGATCACTGACGATTCCGCTTCTCCCATAAAATTCAGAAAGGACTTTTGTATGGATAAAAATATTGATATGATAACTCCCGAGAATCATCCGGAGCTTGCGAATGCCGAGCCGCTTGAGATCGCAAAGACGATAGTTCACGTGCTCGATATGAAAAAGGGACGCGACATAAAGCTGCTTCGCGTTGCCGATCAGACGATCATTGCGGATTATTTTGTAATCTGCGGCGGTACGTCCAACACCAATATCAAGGCACTCGCAGGTGAGGCGGAATATAAGCTCGGTTTATGCGGCGTGACACCTCATCATATGGACGGTTATCAGGAGGGTGAATGGATCGCTATTGACTTCGGTTCGGTCATCGTTCACATAATGAACCGCGACAGCCGCGACTTCTATAAGCTCGAAAAGCTTTGGGCAGATGCCGAGGCGATCGATATAAGCGATATTTTGGTACAGTAAAAAATAATAATTTATATAGAACGAGGTTTTATCAATGAAATACGATTTCAGTGCCATCGAAAAGAAATGGCAGGACAAATGGGACGCAGACGGCGTTTTTAATGCAACAGAGGATTATTCCAAGCCGAAATTTTACGGACTTGTTGAGTTCCCGTACCCCAGCGGCGCAGGTATGCACGTTGGTCATATCAAGGCTTATTCCGGACTTGAGGTGATCTCAAGAAAAAGAAGAATGCAGGGCTACAATGTCCTTTTCCCGATCGGCTTTGACGCATACGGTCTGCCGACTGAAAACTATGCTATCAAAACAGGTATCCATCCCCGTCAGGTTACCGACAACAACATCGCGAAGTTCACCTCGCAGCTTAAGCGCGTTGGATTTTCGTTCGACTGGAACCGCGTTGTCGACACCACCGAGGAGGACTATTACAAGTGGACACAGTGGATCTTCCGCAAGATGTTTGACGAGGGACTTGTTTTCCGTGCAACCACTCTTGTAAACTACTGTCCGAGCTGTAAGGTCGTTCTCTCGAATGAGGATTCACAGGGCGGTAAGTGTGATATTTGTCACAGTGATATTATTCAGAAGTCGAAGGACGTTTGGTATCTGCGTATCACCGAGTATGCAGACAAGCTTCTGCAGGGACTTGATAAGGTTGATTATCTTCCCAACATCAAGCTCCAGCAGGAAAACTGGATCGGTCGAAGCGAGGGTGCATTCGCGAACTTCGCAATCGCAGGCACTGATGACAGTCTGCGTATTTACACAACACGCTGCGACACAATGTTCGGCGTTACATTCATGGTAATCGCTCCCGAGCATCCGATTATTGAAAAATACCGCGACCGTATCACCAATTTTGATGCGCTTGAGGCATACAAGACCGAATGTGCAAAGAAGACCGAGTTTGAGCGCACACAGCTCGTCAAGGACAAGACCGGTGTACGTATCGAAGGACTCGCGGCGATCAACCCTGCAAACGGCAAGGAGATCCCGATCTACATTTCCGACTATGTTATGATGGGTTACGGCACGGGTGCGATCATGGCAGTTCCCGCACACGATGAACGTGACTTTGACTTTGCGAAGAAGTTTGGTTTTGATATAATTGAGTTTATAAAGGGTGGCGATATTTCAAAGGAAGCTTACACAGGCGACGGCGAGATGGTCAACTACGATTTTCTTAACGGTATCAAGACAAAGAAGGAAGCTATTGAAAAAATGCTCGCTTACCTCGGCGAAAAGTGCGTTGGTGAGAAGGGTATACAGTACAAGATGAAGGACTGGGCGTTCAACCGTCAGAGATACTGGGGTGAGCCGATTCCGATCGTACACTGTGACCACTGCGGAATGGTTGGCGTTCCCTATGAGGAGCTTCCCCTGAGACTCCCGAACGTTGAAAACTTTGCTCCCGGTGAGGGTGGTGAGTCTCCGCTTGCGAAGATAGATTCGTTTGTAAACTGCACCTGCCCGAAGTGTGGCAAGCCTGCAAAGCGTGAAACCGATACCATGCCTCAGTGGGCAGGCTCGTCATGGTACTTCCTGCGTTACTGCGATCCGCACAATGCTGACGCTTTCGCATCCAAGGAAGCACTTAACTATTGGCTCCCCGTTGACTGGTATAACGGCGGTATGGAGCACGTTACACGTCACCTTATCTACTCGCGATTCTGGCACCGTTTCCTCTATGATATCGGCGAGGTTCCGGTCGATGAGCCTTATGCAAAGCGTACCGCACAGGGACTTATCCTCGGTCCGGACGGCGATAAGATGTCCAAGTCCAAGGGTAATGTTGTTGACCCGAATGATGTTGTTGACAAGTTCGGTGCGGATGTTCTTCGCGTATACATTCTGTTTATGGGTGACTATGCGTCTGCGGCTCCGTGGAATGAGGATTCCGTTCGCGGATGTAAGCGTTTCCTTGACCGTGTTGCAGGTCTGTGTGACATGGCAAGCGGCAATGGCGTTACGGCGAAGCTTGAGTCTGCGTTCCACAAGACGATCAAGAAGGTTTCGCTCGACATTGAGGACATGAAGTTCAACACCGCCATTGCGACACTTATGAGTCTCATCAACGAGATCTACGACTGCGGCTCGCTCACAAACGATGAGCTTGGTATCTTCGTTCGTCTGCTCTGTCCGTTTGCACCTCACCTTGCAGAGGAAATCTGGGAAACTCTCGGAAACAAGGGACTCTGCACACTGGCTGCATGGCCCGAGTGGGATGATGCAAAGACTGTTGATTCAACGGTTGAGATCGCGGTACAGGTTAGCGGCAAGCTGAAGTTCACCAAGGAGATCCCGGTTGACACCTCGAAGGACGATGCGATTGCGCTTGTTAAAGCAGACGAGCGTATGGCGCAGTATCTTGAGGGTAAGACAATTGTTAAGGAAATAAGCGTGCCGAACAAGATAGTTAATATCGTTGTCAGATAAAAATAAAATTATTTCCTCAAATTTTGTCTAAACACTTGACATAGAAGGATTTTTATAGTATAATATTACGGAGATAAAAAAATACTGACTCGTTTATCTCGGAAGATGATGGTCATCTTCTGTTGCACTTGCGGAGGGAGGGAATTTTAGAATGGCAGAGGTCAGAGTAAAAGAGAATGAATCGCTCGACAGCGCTCTTCGCATATTTAAGAGACAGTGCGCAAGATCCGGAGTTCTTTCCGAGCTTCGTAAGCGTGAGCATTACGAAAAGCCCAGCGTTAAGCGTAAGAAGAAGTCTGAAGCAGCTAGAAAGCGCAAGTCTAAATAATTACCGCAAGTTTAATTATTAATAATTAGAAGAGAAGATGTATATGTCTTCTCTTTTAATTTTTCTCCAAGCCATCTCAAGTGCCGCTTCCTACACAAAAACTACGCAAAAAACAACTATAGTGCATTTTTCTATTGACAATACTATGCCAATAATTGTATAATTAATGTACGAATAAATTTTACGGAGGTGAAGAAAGGAATGGTCATACTTGACAATTACCCATCCGGACTTATCGAGCTTATCGACAGAAAAGGCGTCCCCGAGAATAAAATACGCCTGCTCGCAAAATGTGATATGAACCGCGATAAGGTTCACTGCGACTGTTTTCTCATCGCAACCGGGGAAGAGCTGCTCATAATATCCGGAATCATGACCTTGTCCGAAAAACGAGGCGTTAACAAGCACTTGGCTCAGACCTCTGCATCAAGACTCGAAGCCACGTTCACCGAGCTTTCGTATGAATGTCATATGCTATCAGATCTTTCGGACTTCACCGTTGAAGAAATGCTCTCATCCTGCCGACTCACGGCTAAAAGTGAATCCGTCGGCGGTCATATACTGCTCTCTGCCTTCACAAACACCTCAAAATCGCAGATGAACCTCTTCTGCAAATATATAAAAAAGGTCAAGGACGGCGAAGATCCCGAGCTTGATGAGGACGACTCCAAGGCAACACGCTTTTGCCCGAAGTGCGGTTCACGTTATCCCGATAAGGACCGCAAGATCTGTCCTAAATGCATGGACAAGGGCAAGCTGATACGCCGAATGGCTGTTTTCTTCCTTAAATATAAATGGCAGTTAGCGGTTATACTCGGCGTACTTATTCTGATGAGCGTGCTCGGCGTGCTTTCACCATATATCGGCTCTGCGTTCTATTATGACGAGGTGCTCGATCCCGAGGGGGACTTCTTCGGCGAGATACTTCTTGTGCTTGGCATGATCATCGCTATGCGTGTGTTCTCCGTGCTCATTAATATTATAAACGGTGTCATTACCTCAAAAATTGCCGCCGAGATCACATACGACTTAAAGCAAACCATATTCGGCGCAATAAAACGTCTTTCGTTGAGCTTCTTCACGGGACGTCAGACAGGCGGACTCATGAACCAGGTCAACAGCGACGCTAATACAATCTACGGCTTTTTCTGTGACGGTCTGCCGTATTTCCTTGTCAACGTCGTTCAACTTGTGGCGCTTATCATTATAATGTTCATTTTCAACCCATTCCTCGCCGCAATGTCGCTTGTGACAGTTCCCGTGTTCGTCTTTATCGTGAAATTTATCTTCACACGTCTCGATAAGCTTCACGCAAAGCACTATTCAAGCTCACGTGCACTCAGTGGCGCTTTAAGCGATGTACTCGGCGGAATACGTGTCGTTAAAGCCTTTTCAAAGGAAAAGAACGAGGTCAAACGCTTCAACCGTCATTCCGAAAGACTCGCCGAAAACGCCAAAAATCTCTCGAACTTCCAGAATGCCGCATGGCCGATTTCCGACTTTGTGCTCTACCTCGGAAACATCTTCGCATGGGGATTTGGCGGCTGGATGGTCATAAAAGGTGAGCTTACATACGGTATGCTGTTAACCTTCATCGCATATATGAACATGGTCTATAACCCCATGTATTTCTTCATGGATTTCGCATACTGGGCAACCGACTGTCTCAACGCTTGTTCAAGACTTTTTGAGGTCATGGATGCAGTACCGGACGTGGTCGAAGCCGAGGAGCCCGTACGCATGGAGAACATGGAGGGACGGGTAACCTTCAAGGATGTTGAATTTTCGTATGTCAAGAATCGCAAGGTTATCGACGGTGTAAGCTTCGACATCGAGGCAGGTAAGGTCATCGGTATCGTCGGTCACACGGGTGCAGGTAAATCGACGCTTGCAAATCTTTTGATACGCCTCTATGACGTTTCCGAGGGCGAGATACTGATCGACGGTGTTAACATCAAGGATATCTCCTTTGCCGACCTGCGAAGAAACATCTCTATAGTTTCCCAGGAAACCTATCTCTTTATGGGAACGATACTCGAAAACATCCGTTATGCACGTCCCGAAGCGACACTTGACGAGGTTATCGAGGCTGCGAAAATTGCAGGTGCGCACGACTTTATCATGAAGCTTCCCGATGCTTATGCAACACAGATCGGTTTTGGATATAAGGACCTTTCGGGTGGCGAACGTCAACGTCTTTCAATCGCACGTGCGGTGCTTCGCAATCCGAAGATACTCATTCTCGATGAAGCGACAGCCGCGATGGATACTGAAACCGAACGTAAAATTCAATCCGCGCTTGAACGTCTTGTCAAGGGACGTACGACCATCATGATCGCACACCGTCTTTCAACCCTGCGTGACGCGGACAAGCTGATCGTTATCGAAAACGGAAAAATGCCCGAATTCGGTACACATCTTGAGCTGATAAATCAAAAGGGTATATACTACAAGCTCTACAAAATGCAGGCGCAGGCACTCAAAAGCATCGGCATTGAGGGATAACTGCCATAGAACAAAAAGGAGGTCACCATGCCCGAAAATAACATTCCAAACGAGCTTCGCGGTATAGTCGACATCGTCTATCTTAACCGCGACAACTGCAAGATAACAGAAAAAAACGGCTTCATCGGTCTTCGTGCCGTTCTTGACAAAAGTGACGATGATATGACCGAAAAAGAGCCGCTCGAAAAGGAAGAAAACGAAAAGGACGACGGCGACTCAAAAAAGAAGAAAAAGGATACGCCTGCCGTTGAAACGGTTGATCTCGGGAACGGCAAGGTTGAAAAGATCGCCGAGCGTATATTCCTATCGCGTGCGTTTCCGTTTGATATGCCGTATGAATATATCTCCGTTCTCGACAGGGACAAAAAGGAGATCGGTTTCATTCGCTCTCTCGATGATTTTGACGAGCCCGAGCGCACCCTGCTCAAAAACGAGCTTGAAACGAAATATTACACTCCGACGATCAAACGTATACTGCAGGTCAAGGAGCGTTACGGCTTTTCATACTGGAAATGCGAGTGTGAATTTGGCGAAAAAACCTTCACACTGCGCGACACCTTCCGCAGTATCATTAAAGCACATACAAAGGACGGACGCGAGCGTATATACATCCTCGATATCGACGGAAACCGTTATGAGATCCCCGACGTTGAAAAGCTCGACCGGATGAGCTATAAGAAAATCGAACTCTATCTTTAAACTCAAAGCTCCGATAAGAAAGGAGGCACTATGGCAAAACAAACCGAAACTATACTCGATGCAGAACAGATCGCCGATGAGCGTGTACGAGAGCGTACCGAAGCACTCCTTGAAAAGCTGCATGACGTTGACTCACAGCTCTCACATGAGGATGTTATCGTTGCTTTCACATATGACCTTGCCGACCGAGCGGACGACGAAAACCTCACCGATCAGCGTGTCGATGGGCTTGTTGCACTGACAAAAGATACACTGACAGTCTACCAAAACGGCAAAAAGCACAAGGAGATTCCGCTTGATAAAGCCGAGGATTTCCGTACAACACCGGGTGTCGGAAGCGTTATCGCCGAGTGTACATACGACGGTCACGATATGTTAGTCTGCCGCGGCGACAATTCACACACCGCCGAATATGGTGCGATAATGAAGCGTATCAACCGTTACAATGAAACGGGGGAGTTTAACACGGAATTTATGCGTGAGCTCAACCGTGTCTGTGAAAAATGCGGACGCCCCTTTCCGCCGGGTTCAAGCGTCTGTCCGAGATGCGTTGACAAAAAAGGCATAATGAAACGTCTGCTCGCGATTGCAAAGCCGTACAGGTGGCATCTTATTTTGTCAGTTGTGCTGTTCTTCGTCATAACCGCGGTCAACCTGCTGACACCTTATCTCAACCGTATACTCGTTGACGATTTCATCAAATCCGAAACGCCGGAAGCTGTGGTGATCTCGCAATTTATAATCGTTATAATCTCCCTTGCGGCGGTTAATGTTACAACAAATCTGCTCTCGATCCTTCGCAGCCGTGTACTCGTTCATGCAGGAAACCGCGTTATCGTTACCTTGCGTGAAATGGTGTTCGGTAAGATACAGATGATGTCGATTTCACGTATCTCCAAGCGTACCGCAGGCGAGCTCATGACACGAGTCAACAGTGACACAAACCGTATCCGTCAGTTCATAACCGCAACCATGCCCGATCTTGCCGAGCAGGCACTCATGCTCATCGCCGTTGCGACCATGCTGTTTATATACGACTGGCGGCTGGCACTGCTTATAATCTTTCCTGCACCGATCGTTTCCGTTTCGTTCCGACTTTTCTGGAGGAAGATGCGTCGGATGTGGAACAAATCGTGGCATATGGATTCAAAATCAAGCACGGTGCTTCATGATATCTTTTCGGGTATACGTGTCGTCAAGGCGTTCGGAATGGAGGAGCGTGAGGCAGACCGTTTTGATGAGATTTCAAAAAAGCAACGGGATATACGTATCGAAAACGAGCGTATGTGGGCAATAGTCTGGCATATACTCAGCTTTTTCATGGGCATCGGTGAATTTTTCCTGCTCTTTTACGTCGGAAACAAGATCCTCGGCGGCGAAATGACACTCGGTGAAATGACACAGTTCTCCGCATACGTCAGCATGATATACGGTCCGCTTCGTTGGATAGCGAACATTCCGCGCCGTTTGGTTGACTTTTTAACGAGCACCGCAAAGGTTTTTGAGATAATAGACGAGAACGTGGACGTCGCCGACAAGGAGGATGCGGTCGATTTAAAAATCAAGGGTACGATCGACTTTGAAAATGTATCGTTCGGTTATGACGAAACAACGGACGTACTTAAAAAGATCAACCTGCACATTGAGCCGGGAGAAATGATCGGTATTGTCGGAAAATCGGGCGTCGGAAAGTCAACGCTCATCAATCTTCTCATGCGTATGTACGATATCGGTGAGGGCTCGATCAAGGTGGACGGTGTTGACCTGCGTGACATTTCGCAGGATTCGTTACGTTCTCAGATCGGTGTCGTTTTGCAGGAGACCTTCCTGTTTGCCGGAACGATATACGCAAACATCGCCTATGCAAAGCAGGACGCCACACGTGACGAGGTTATAACGGCATCAAAGATCGCAGGTGCACATGAATTTATCATGAAGCTGCCCGATGCGTATAACACCACCGTTGGCGAAAAGGGACACACGCTCTCGGGCGGTGAACGTCAGCGCGTATCCATCGCACGTGCATTATTACACAATCCGCGAATCCTCATCCTCGACGAAGCAACAGCCTCACTTGACACGGAAACCGAGCATCAGATACAGGAGTCGCTCCAGAAGCTGATAAAGGACCGTACCACTCTCGCCATAGCACACCGTCTGTCCACGCTTCGAAATGCGACACGACTTATCGTGCTTGACAAGGGTACAATTGCCGAAACCGGAACACACGACGAGCTCATGCGTCAAAAGGGCATATACTACGGGCTTGTCATGGCACAGAGACAGATGTCGAGAATGTCACCGAAGAATACGGCAAAAGAGTGAAGCGTTTACCTCATAACAAAAGAAGAGCCGCCTGACAAAAGACGACTCTTTCTTTTTATATCAATATTTTTCAATGTCTATCCGTGCAACCGAATCTGTGATCTCCTCGCCGAGAAAGATCGATGCGATGCGCTCAAATCCCTGCGGCTCGTCGCTGACAAAGTACTGTACCTTGCCGATGCGGTTTGTGTCCACCCTGCCGCGTGATGCCATTATTTCGCGAAGCTCCTCTGCCGCTGCTGCACCGACGTTGATAAGCGTGGCATAGGGTATCACTCGTGAGATTGCTCCTGCGATTATCGGATAGTGTGTGCAGCCGAGAATTAATGTGTCTGCACCTGCTTCGATTATGTTTTTCAGGTGAGTTTTTGCCGCAAGCTTAGTTATTTCATCATCGGGTGAGATGAAACCGTTTTCAACCAGCGGCACAAAAAGCGGACAGGCGGCGGATATCATCTCGAAATCACCGTTTATTTCGCGAAGCTTTGTTTCAAATGCACGGCTTCCGATCGTTGACGGTGTTCCCGCGATTCCGATGATGTTGTTTTTTGTCGCTTTTGCCGCGGCACGTGCACCTGCATCGATAACGCCGATTATCGGTATGCTCGGGTATGCTTCACGGAGGGTATCCAGTGCATTCGAGCTTGCCGTTCCGCACGCAACCATTACCGCGTCTATATTGTGGGATGCGAGAAAATTCATGTCCTGCAGGGAATATTTGATGATGGTTTCCCTTGAACGTGTACCGTACGGAACGCGTCCCGTGTCGCCGAAGTAGACGATATCCTCATGCGGCATGAGACGGCGTGCTTCCTTGAGTGCGGAAAGACCACCAAGTCCGCTGTCAAAAATACCTATCATTGTTTAATTCCCCTTTTCGAGTGCGAGTTCAACAAGACGGTCGATGACCTCGGGATATGTCATGCCGTCGTGTATACGGAGCTTCGGATACATACTGATCTGTGTGAAGCCGGGCAGGGTGTTTATTTCGTTGAAGATTATTCTGTCGTCCTCGGTGACGAAGAAATCAACGCGTGACAGTCCGGTAACGCCGAGTGCATCGCAGATGATCCTTGCATATTCCTGTACCTTTTTTGCGGTTTCGGGCTTTATATCTGCAGGAATGAGACATGAGGAATTGCTGTCCGCGCTGTATTTTGCGTCGTAGTCGTAGAATTCACTGCCGGGGTTGATCTGACCGGGTGTGGATGCGGTGTATGCATTTGTGCCCATCGGTCTGTTGCCCATAACCGCAACCTCGATCTCTTTTCCTTTTATGTATTCCTCAACGATTATTTTACTGTCATGCTCTGCCGCAAGAGTCAAGGCGGAAATAAGCTCCTCACGGTTGCTTGCCTTGGATGCGCCCACCGATGAACCTGCGTTTGCCGGCTTTACGAAAATGGGATACGTGCCGATACCCTCGCAGGCTTCGATAACGCTGTCAATGTCGAGCGTCAGACGGAATTTATCGATGATCTCACATTTCGCCTGCGGTATTCCGTAATGATACAGCACGAGCTTGGTAAATCCTTTATCCATGCCGATTGCCGATGTCACACAGCCGCAGCCGACAAAGGGGATGCCGGAGAGCTTGAGAAGTCCCTGGAGTGTGCCGTCCTCGGCGTTTGCACCGTGCATTATGGGGAAGATTACGTCGATATGTACGTATTCGACCTTGTCTGCGTTAAAAACGAGCAGTGCCGCATCGGACGGGGAGGGTGAAAGTGCGGCTTTTTTCAGTGCGTCTGTTTTAGTGCACCATGTACCGTCCTTGATCGAATCGATGTCGCCGGTGTAAAGATACCAATCGCCCTCTTTTGTTATGCCGACGGTGGTGATTGCGTATTTTTCGCGGTCGATATTTGAAAGGATGGAATGTGCCGATATGAGCGATACCTCGTATTCCGAGGATTTTCCGCCGAAAAGGCAGAGAAGTGAAGTTTTTGACATTGAAGTTCTCCTACATTATATATAATGGTAATAATATTCTATTCGGAACGCGAGGGATTGACACGTATCTCGGCAACGCGGATGTTACCGCCGAAGTCGCGATGGAGACGGCAGGTGAGATTTTCATTGTTACACAGCTCTGTGATACGTTCTGCCTGGTCGTAACCGATCTCAAGTATCATCACGGCTGACGGCTTCATGTGCTTCGTGAGATTTTTGATGAAGTGGCTGTAAAAGATCATGCCGTCCACGCCTCCGTCAAGTGCGATACGCGGCTCATGCTGTACTTCGGTTGACAGAGTGTCAATAACGTCTGTATTAATATATGGGGGATTGGAAACGATTACGTCAGCATCGGAAACAAGAGTGATAATATTATCCGAAAGCACGTCCGTTTCGATGAAGCTCAAACGGTCATCGGTGCCGTTATCGATGCTGTTTCGTTTCGCAAGCTCAAGTGCTGCGGCGGAAATGTCAACGGCGACACCGTGAGCTGTGGTGTTTTCCTTGAGTATTGATATGGCGATGCAACCGCTGCCTGTGCAAAGGTCGAGCAGGCTGCCGTTATTCAGATTTGAGAGAGCGATTGCAACACAGTGCTCGGTGTCGGGCTGCGGAATGAGACAATCTGGCGACACGGAAAAACGGTTGCCGTAAAACCATGCCTCGCCAAGGATATATTGAAGTGGGATACCCTGCTCACGTTTTGCGAGTGCATCTGAGACAGACGGCGGCAGCTCGGTATCACGGTTGGCAAGACACCATTCGCGGCTTTTGCCCGAAATGACACGGATGATCTCTGCAGCTTCATGTGACGGAGCGTCCGAGCCGATATCGGTGAGTCGTTTAACTAAATGAAGATAGGTCATGATGTACTTCCTTTCATTTATTATATTATAGCAGAAACCGTCGATAAAATAAATAGGTTTTTGAGAATTTCTTTTAAATTAACACAAAGTGTGCGATTTGCACATGAAAATGAGAGAGTGTGAACAAATTGTATATTAAATCGACAAAACTAAAAAAATATGAAAAAAGGTGTTGACAAATCCGAGGGGGTGTGCTATAATATTAAAGCTGTCCCGAGAGAGGGGATAAAAAATATTGAGAAATATTTTGCAAAACCTCTTGACAAAGCGAACTTGGTGTGATATAATAATCGAGTCGCTGTTAGGGCGGCAAAGAGCAATGGTCTTTGAAAATTGAACAACAAGAGATGAGAAGTGAGTACGAAGTAAGTGAGGCACGGAAGTGCTTTATTGAATATACAAACGATAACAAGAAATCTCGACAATTCTTTTGAAACACGAACAAAAGGTAAATTAAGTAAAAGAGCTAACATCAAGATAGACTCTGAATAAGGTAATAAGCGGTGAAAAACAGG
>JAFTTS010000050.1 GCA_017466685.1 Clostridia bacterium | reverse complement strand
GTCAACAGTATCATGCGTCGCATCATTTGCGTGTCTGATTCTGGTGAGCATGTCTGCAATTACGTCTGAAATTTGCATTTTTTTATCCTCCTTTATGCAAGTACGCTTGAACCCTTGCTGCCAAAACATTGTCTTGGCCTGCAACCGGTGGTTAAGCAGTGTCACCTTCTGCCGTGGTCGTTTGACCCTGGCAATAAGCCGCGGAGGGTGTTAACTGCTTCCTTCCGATAAGATTGGAGCGATTTTTATATTGATAGAAAATTTATCAATACCGTAATTTAGTCAGCACTTACGCGGCTGATGACGTTTTTCCACTAATGTGGGATTACCAGCTTGCCTTTCTAACACCCGGAATCTCGCCCTTGTAAGCGAGCTCACGGAAGCAGATACGGCAGAGACCGTACTTGCGGAGGTACGCATGGGGACGACCGCAAATCTTGCATCTGTTGTATTCGCGGGTGGAGAATTTCTGAGGCTTCTGCTGCTTTAAAACCATTGATTTCTTTGCCATTGTTACTCTCCTCCTTAATTATTTCGCGAACGGTGCGCCCATAAGAGCGAGCAGTTCTCTTGCTTCCTCATCGGTATTAGCTGTGGTAACGAAAGCGATGTCCATACCGCGGATCTTGTCGATCTTATCGTACTCGATTTCCGGGAAGATCAGCTGCTCTTTAAGACCGAGGGAATAGTTACCTCTGCCGTCAAAAGCGTTGGGGTTGATACCCTTGAAGTCGCGGACACGGGGGAGAGAGAAGTTGAAGAGTCTGTCGATAAACTCATACATTCTTTCGCCGCGGAGAGTTACCTTAACACCGATCTTCATGCCCTGACGGAGCTTGAAGTTTGCAACCGACTTCTTTGCATAGGTCGGAACTGCCTTCTGACCGGTGATCATCGAGATTTCCTCGATAACGGTGTCGATAACCTTGGAGTTATCCTTTGCATCACCTGTACCAACGTTGACAACGATCTTGTCAAGCTTCGGGATCTGCATAGGGCTCTTGTAGTTGAATTTCTTCATGAGAGCGGGAGCTACATCGCTCTTGTAATAATCTCTAAGTCTAGCCATTACTGTTTACCTCCCACTCAAATTTCCTTGCCGCATTTTGCGCAAACGCGGATCTTCTTGTCGCCGTCGATCTTAGCCTTGGTGCGAACGCCCTTCTTGCACTTTTCGCAGTAAAGCTGAACCTTATCGGCATACATAGCACCCTCAACCTTAACGATGCCGCCGGTCTCGCCCTGACGACGAGGCTTTGCGTGCTTTGTTACGATATTGATGCCCTCAACGATTACCTTGCCCTCTTCGGGAGAAACCTCAAGTACCTTACCGGTCTTGCCCTTATCGTCACCGGAGATTACAATAACGGTATCGTCCTTCTTAACGTGAACTTTCTTATTCATCTGATGATACCTCCTATTATAATACTTCGGGAGCGAGGGAGAGGATTTTTAAGAAGTCGCCTTCACGAAGCTCTCTTGCTACCGGGCCAAAGATACGGGTTCCTCTGGGGGTTTTGTCTTCCTTAATAACAACGGCTGCGTTCTCATCGAACTTGATATAAGAACCGTCTGCTCTCTTGAGACCCTTAACGCTTCTTACGACTACAGCCTTGACAACGTCGCCCTTCTTGACAACGCCGCCGGGGGTTGCTTTCTTAACAGCGCAAACTACGATATCGCCGATGTTAGCGTATCTGCGAGCGGTGCCGCCGAGTACACGGATGCACATAAGCTCCTTTGCGCCTGTGTTGTCTGCAACCTTCATAAGTGATTGTTGCTGTATCACAGTGCTTATCCTCCTTAGTTTCAGCACGCAACGACGTGCCTACTTAATTTTAAGCTCTTTAATAAATTATTTTGCCTTTTCGATGATCTCAACGAGACGCCATCTCTTAGTCTTGGAGAGAGGTCTGGTTTCCATAACCATAACCTTATCGCCAACGCCGCACTCGTTCTTTTCATCGTGAACGTGAATCTTAACGGTGCGCTTGATAACCTTGCCGTACTTGGGGTGCTTCACGTTGTCAAGAATTGCAACAACTGCAGTCTTGTCCATTTTATCGGAAACAACCATGCCGACACGGGTTTTTCTTAAGTTACGCTCTGCTGCTTCACTCATGACTATTCTCCTTCCTTAACTCACGCATTCTTTTCATTAAGAATGGTCATAACACGAGCGATGTCGCGCTTAACATCCTGAATCTTATGAGGATTGTCAAGCTGATTGATCGCGTGCTGGAAGCGGAGATTGAACAGCTCGTTTTTAAGCTCTTTAAGCTTAGCATTAAGCTCTTCAGCATTCATTTCTCTGATCTCTGTAGCTTTCACGGCTTATTCCTCCCCTTCAGTAGTTTCTTTTTTAACGAACTTGGTCTTGATGGGGAGCTTGTGACCTGCAAGACGCATAGCTTCTCTTGCAATGGACTCATCAACGCCGTCCATCTCGAACATTACGCGGCCGGGCTTAACAACCGCTACCCAGTACTCAGGCGAACCCTTACCGGAACCCATTCGGGTTTCAGCAGGCTTTTCTGTTACGGGCTTATCCGGGAAAATCTTGATCCAAACCTGACCGCCACGCTTGATGTAACGAGTCATAGCGATACGGGCTGCTTCGATCTGATTGCTTGTGATCCAAGCGGGCTCAAGAGCAACAAGACCATAGCTGCCGTTGCTGATTGTGTTGCCGCGGTACGCCTTACCCTTAAGTCTGCCGCGCTGTACACGTCTGTATTTAACTCTCTTAGGCATTAACATGGTGATTACTGCTCCTTTCTGCCGGAATTGTTGCGATCGCCACGGGGTGCACGGTCGCCTCTCTGTCCTCCGCGACGCTCACGACGCTCGCCTCTGCCTTCCTTATCAAAGCTCTTGGGAGCCTTGGGCTGTTCGGTAGATACGCGTGCTGCTGCACCGTTGAGAACTTCACCGCGGTAGATCCATACCTTGATACCGATCTTACCGTAAGTGGTGTTTGCTTCATAGAAACCGTAGTCGATATCGGCACGGAGAGTCTGAAGCGGAATAGTACCTTCATGATAGTGTTCGGTTCTCGCAATTTCTGCACCGCCAAGACGGCCGCCGCAGGAAATCTTGATACCCTTTGCGCCGAGCTTGATGGTTCTGCCGATGCACTGCTTCATAGCACGGCGGAAACCGATTCTGCGCTCGAGCTGGCTTGCGATATTCTCGGCAACGAGCTGTGCGGAGAGGTCGGGGGACTTCACCTCAACAACGTTAACGGATACCGGCTTCTTAACAATGGACTCAATTTCGAGTCTTAATTTTTCGATCTCAGTGCCGCCCTTACCGATGATAACACCGGGCTTTGCGCAGTGGATGAAAACTCTTACCTTCTGGCTGTCACGTTCGATTTCGATCTTCGGAACGCCTGCAGCCTGAAGCTTATTCTTGAGATATTTTCTCAGATTATAGTCGGAAACAAGGGTGTCGCCGAATTCTTCATCGCGAACATACCATCTTGAATCCCAGTTCTTGATAACGCCGACACGGAGACCGTGCGGATTAACTTTCTGACCCATTTGGCATTTGACCTCCTTCTTGGATTATTACTTTTCCTTAACAGCGAGCGTGATGTGGCTCGTTCTCTTAAAGATTCTGAATGCTCTACCCTGTGCTCTGGGCATGATGCGCTTCAGAGTAGGACCGGGGCAAACGAAGCACTCGGAAACGTAGAGCTTCGATGCGTCCATATTAAAATTGTGTTCAGCATTAGCTACCGCGCTCTTGAGGAGCTTTATAAGATACTCGGATGCGCTCTTGGGGGTATTCTTGAGAATAGCCATAGCGGTTGCAACATCCTTACCTCTGATAAGATCGAGAACGATCTTTACCTTGCGAGGAGAAATTCTTACATATTTAAGGTAAGCTCTTGCATCTCTCTGTTCCATTATAACTTTGCCTCCCTTCGCAAAAAGCGATAAACTTTTGACTTATCCGTTTTATTCGGATTTCAGTTCTTTGATCAGTTGCCGTTGTTCGAGGTCTTGGAGCCTGCATGACCCTTGAATGTTCTGGTCGGTGCGAACTCACCAAGCTTGTGACCTACCATGTCCTCGGTAACATATACCGGAACGTGCTTGCGTCCGTCATGGACAGCGATGGTGTGGCCAACGAATTCCGGGAAGATCGTAGAAGCGCGGGACCATGTCTTGAGAACTTTCTTTTCGTTCTTCTCGTTCATGGCTTCGATTCTGTCAAAAAGCTTCTTTTCAACGAAAGGGCCTTTTTTAAGACTTCTGCTCATTAGTGGTGCCTCCTTCTCTTACTTACCGTTTCTGGACTTTACGATGAACTTGTTGGTGCGAGCCTTCTTATTTCTGGTCTTGTAACCGTTGGTGGGCTTGCCCCAAGGAGTTACAGGAGTGGGACGACCGATAGGAGCACGTCCCTCACCACCACCGTGCGGGTGATCGCAGGGGTTCATGACCGAACCGCGTACGTGAGGACGAATACCTCTGTGGCGGGTCTTACCTGCTTTACCGAGCTTAACATTCTCATGCTCGAGGTTGCCGACCTGACCGATGGTAGCCTTGCACTCAAGACGAACGAGTCTAACCTCGCCGGAGGGAAGTCTTACCTGAGCCATGCCGTTTTCCTTAGCCATCAGCTGAGCAGCTGCGCCAGCGGAACGAACGAGCTGAGCGCCCTTGCCGGGATAAAGCTCAATATTGTGGATAACAGTACCGACCGGAATATTTGCGATAGGCAGTGTGTTGCCGACCTTGATGTCAGCAGATGCACCGGAATAGATTACGTCGCCGTCCGTAAGACCGGAGGGAGCGAGAACGTAACTTCTTGTGCCGTCTTCATACTCAACAAGAGCGATATAAGCAGTTCTGTTAGGATCGTACTCAATACCGATAACCTTTGCTGCGGTGTCAAGAGTATTTCTCTTGAAGTCGATAATTCTGTACTTCTGCTTGTTTCTGCCGCCTCTGTGACGAACGGTGATCTTGCCGTAGCTGTTTCTGCCGGCATTCTTCTTAAGAATTACAGTCAGCTTCTTCTCAGGGCTGAATTTTGTGATCTCAGCGAAGGAAGGATCGCTCATGTGACGTCTTCCGGGAGTAGTGGGTTTGAATTTAGTAGACATTATTTCACTCCTCCTTCATTACATCATGCCGTCGAAGAACTCGATGGTCTTGGAATCAGCAGTCAGTGTAACGATTGCTTTCTTCCATTCAGAGGTGTAACCCTGGTGGTAACCGAGTCTCTTGGGCTTCTTCTTCATGTTGATGGTGTTAACGCTTTCAACGTCAACCTTGAAAAGCTCTTCAACCGCCTTAGCGATCTCAGCCTTTGTTGCATCAGCCATTACCTTGAAAGTGTACTTCTTATTCTGAGCAGCGTCCATGCTGGCTTCGGTAATGATCGGCTTTACAATTATATCGTGAACCGTCTTCATTATGCGTACACCTCCTCCATTTTTTCTGCCGCACCCTTAGCTACGATGAACTTATCGCAGTTGAGGATATCATAAACATTAAGAGTGTTTACGAGAGCGGTCTTAACGCCGGGAATGTTTGCCATGCTCTTAACTACCATAGCATCGTTTTCAGCGAGGACTACGAGAGCCTTCTTCTCACTGCCGAGAGCCTTGAGCATATTAACCATGGTCTTGGTCTTATACTCTGTGGTAGTGATGGAATCAACAACGATCATATCGCCGTCAGCGACCTTAGAGGAGAATGCACTCTGGAGAGCAATTCTCTTAACCTTCTTGTTGATTTCGAAACGGTAGCTTCTGGGCTTGGGACCGAGAGCGATACCGCCGTGTGTCCACTGAGGAGAACGGGTTGAACCCTGTCTTGCATGACCGGTACCCTTCTGCTTCCAGGGCTTCTTGCCGCCGCCGGATACTTCGGAGCGTGTCTTTGTGGACTGTGTGCCCTGTCTCTGATTTGCGAGGTAAGATTTAACCGCGATATGGAGAACCGCACTGTTTACCTCTGCGCCGAATACAGCATCGGACAGGCTGATCTCGCCAACTTCCTTACCTGCCATATCCAAAACTTTCATGTTAGGCATAGTGATGTTTCCTCCTTCCGCTTATGCTTTTACAGAATCGCGGAGGAATACGATGTTGCCGCGGGAACCGGGAACGGCGCCCTTAACTGCAATGATATTCTTTTCCGCGTCTACTTTAACTACTTCAAGGTTCAGAACGGTAGATGTAACGTTACCGTACTGACCGGGCATATGCTTGTTCTTGAAGATTCTCGAAGGTGTGGAGTTCGAACCTACAGAACCGATGTGACGGTGAACAGGACCGTTACCGTGAGTCATACGCATCTGATGCTGACCCCATCTCTTAACAACGCCCGAATATCCGTGACCCTTGGATGTACCGGTTATATCGACCTTCTCGCCAGCGGCGAAGGTATCGACGGTAATCGCGTCACCAACATTCATAGATGCTGCATCTGCAAGACGGAATTCCTTGAGGTGCTTCTTGTTTTCAACACCTGCTTTTTTGAAGTGACCAATTTCAGCCTTGGTCATGTGCTTTTCCTTGACTCCGCCGAAGCCGAGCTGAACTGCGTCATAACCGTCGTTTTCAGCTGTTTTCTTCTGAACGACAACGCAGGGACCTGCTTCGATAACAGTTACCGGAATTACGTTTCCGATTTCGTCGAAGATCTGAGTCATACCGATCTTCTTGCCGATGATGGCTTTTTTCATTTTGGTTTCCTCCTAAGATTATTGGTTGACGCTTTGGATTTTCGCTTTCGCGATAACGCCAACGTGACCTTGGTTTGCTCTTTCGAGCGATGCCGTATGGGATTAGAGCTTGATCTCTATCTCAACGCCGGCGGGTAATTCAAGACCTGTCAGAGCTTCAATCGTCTTCTGCGACGGCTTAACTACGTCGATGAGTCTCTTGTGAGTTCTCAGTTCAAACTGCTCGCGGCTGTCCTTATACTTGTGAACAGCACGGAGGATCGTGATGATCTCCTTCTCTGTGGGGAGCGGGATCGGACCGGAAACGGTTGCGCCATTTCTCTTTACGGTCTCAACGATCTTCTGAGCGGCCTGATCGACGAGAGTGTGATCGTAGCTTTTCAGACGGATTCTGATCTTATCCTTGACTGCCATTGCTTTTGCCTCCTTTTTAGTAATTGGAGGGCGGTTTTGTTCAAACACTGCGTCGGGTGTTTCCTGCCTCTCCGTATTAAAACCGCACTTTCACGAAGCGGGAAATGCGGGGTGTACGGTGGCAGGCTTAACTCGTCGCGATGTCTGATTGACAACGCCCGGTTAAATATCGGACATACTCCGGCGAAAATTAACCAGTTTCAGGCAGTGCCACACCGCCTTAACTGCAACCTCTCGCCATTAAACGCACGTCAACATTCAATATTATACTACAACATCGCAAAAATGTCAAGAGTTTTGATAAATTCCGCATATTTCGCGAAAGAAATCTTTGTAGAATTTCGGTAGCATTTTTTGTGCATCATGCACAGTATCGTCAACACCCCGAAGTTTATGCGATATTTGGATATATTTTTTAAATACAGTAATTTTATTAACACCGCGTTAATATGTGTGAGTTATAATTATATGTACGCAAGCAAAAATTTGCGTCCTCAATGCTATTTGACGATATACAAAGGACGGTATATAATAAAATGAAGAAAAAAATCAATTTTCCGCTCATTCTTCTCATAGCGTCACTCGGCACAGCACTTCTGGCAGTTATCGCCCGAAGTATCCTGACGCAGACGCAGCTCGACGTAAAATACGGTGTTTACGCCCGTGACACTATTCTCCCGACAGTTTTCCATATTGCACTGGCAGTGATTTTAACTGCGCTTGTCTTCATCTCACTGGCAACTGCACCCAAGCACAGCAAAGAATACACCTGCCCTAACAGCAATTCTGGCATCTTCATTTCAAGTACGATTGCATTTCTGCTCGTTGCGGATATTTTGTTTTCATTATATTATATATATAAACACATCGAGGAAACAAAGAATATCTCGCCCGAGCTGCTTGAAAAAATGACACTTCTTGAGCGACTTCCGCTTTTCGATATACTTGAGCTTGTCTTCTGTATTCCGGCAATCATTTTCTTCTTAAGCTTCATATTTGAAAAAGTAAAGGTCCCTGCCGCACGCGCATTCTGCTCTTTCTTCCCGACGGCATGGTGTACAGTTTGCCTCATTCGTATCTATTTCGATACAACAGTTCTCAACACAAGTCCGAGCAAAACACTTTTCGAAATCGCACTTCTTGCCGCAATGCTCTATTTTCTCAATGAATCGCGTTCCCTGCTCGGAATCTTCTCACACCGTTTTTATCTCGCAACGGCAACAGTCGCACCGGTCCTTCTTTTCACCTCGGCGATACCAAGTCTTCTCTTCCCGACAAAGCTTCTCATCGGTGAATCGGACAGCTTCTTACGCTGCACGATATGCGCCGCCTTCGCAGTGTTCATCTGGATACGCTACGGTGCATATGTAAGCTCTCTCAAAAAAGCCGATACGGAGTAAACAGCCGAATATCAAAAAACAGCCGCCGATTATTTGAAGCGACTGTTTTCTTTTTATTATTGATCATGTCGAAACGCTCACTTAAAGAAATTTTTAAGTCCGAGCATTCTTCGAAGCTTGACGAGATAGAGCGTTATAAGCTGGGTTGTCGCAATGTCGTAAATAAAGAATGTAAAGTTACATATGCCAAACACCGGCAATGTAAAACCGAGTCCCGTATCCGGCAGACCGAGAACGAAATTTGCAACAACTATCATTATAATAAGCATCACATTGAAGCAGCTGAACTTGAGTATCCACGACACAACATAGTGAAGCCTCTCAAACATAGCCTTGAATATCGGATATATACCGCCGAATGCCAAATAAAGCAGTGCACCGAATTTGTCCGGTAAAAGCAGAAGCGACAAAACGCCTGTAACAAGCCATATAAGATACGGATACGCACCGCCGATCTCGATAACGGCAAGCATTATGAGAATCGAACCAAGTGCCACCGCAGTCATATCAAGCACCGTGATTATCGAGCCGAGCAGAAGTATCACGACGGAAAGCGCGGAAAGTATCGCGGCAAGGGCGATTTTACGTGTTTTTTTCATATCATTCTATTTAACAGCAGGATATAAGATCTCCGCCGCAGCATTCGCAAAGGCAGTCAGCACAAATGAGTCCCGAGCAGATGTCACACGCCGATGTACCGCCGCCGTTCGATGTACGGTAACCGCCGCCGTAGTTTGACGTATTCTGACGGATACGGTCAAGCGCCATACGGTATTCGCTGTTTGTCGGATCAAGATAGCACGCAGTTTCAAGATATTTCTGTGCATCATAGTACCAACCGCGCTGAATGAGAACACATCCCTTGAGGAAGTTCCATTCGGCGTTTCTGCTTCCTGCACTGACAGCATCAAGTATCAGCTCGGCATCGGAATATCTGCGCTCATTGATAAGTTCGCGAACCTTTGTGTAATCGCTGTATGAGCCGGACGAATAGCTCTGTCCCGAATGAGAATAACTCGAGCCGCCTGCACGTTCCTTTTGTATCTGATCGTACGCTTCGTTGATCTCCTTCATTTTTTCTTCAACGAGATCGGCGAGCGGATTGTTCACATAATTGTCGGGATGGTATTTACGCGCAAGCTCGCGGTATGCTTTTTTGATTTCCTCGTCAGTCGCCTCTCTGGCAACACCGAGCACTTTATATGGATCTTTCATAAATTATGTCTCTCCAACCTGATCGTTTTCCTTTATATATTTGCCGAAAACCTTGTTTGTAAACTCCGGCAAGCCAAGATAAATTATATTTTTTATTATTTCACCGTATTCGTAAACAGCATCGAATTCCATGAGACCAATCGCCGCTTCGATTCCCATAAGCTCCATCGTCAGCGCACGTTTTATCTGCTCGCAGTCGTTACACAAGCCCTCTATGGGATTTTCATACATCACACGAAACGGATTGTACGAGCCCGATTTTATATCATCCTCAAGGTCATCAACAGCGTCGATAATATAAATATACCGTCCGATATGCCGTCCTATCTCCGCAGCAATACGAGCACTCACGCTCTCCGCTTCAAACCCATATGCACATACATACGCCATAAGCTCACCAAACGGTTCTGCCGCCATGTCAAGCGAAGCACAGTTCTCTTTTTCAAGCTGTGAGAGTGCGGCGAGTCTTGAGCTGATATATTCCTCCGTCGAAGCCTCAAATTTTGCACGTTTTCTTATCCTCGATGCAAACGGAAGAAGCAATCGTGAACCAAACCGCTTAAAGCCGCGTGTATCCGCAATATCGTCGCACAGCTTGTGATAAGTCAGCACAGACGAAAGCCTTGCGCAGTAATCAAGCTGCTTTGCTCCGACCAAAACCGCGCGTTTCTTCGTCGGATGTGCAAGACACCTGTGACGCTCGATTTTACCGACCTCACCTGCAAGTGACATCCTCACCAGCGCAAGAAAAACAAAATCGTAGCTGAGCGACAACCGCGATATATGCGTAGTGTTACGCCCGAGAGCTTCACAGAGACCGCAGTAAACAGCACGGTAAAGCTCGTATTCTTTAACCTTAAGCTCAGCCGACACCGGCTTTACATATCCGAACACGAACCTCACCTCCAATGTCCTTACATATAATTTTACTCCGAAGTCATTTATAACGCCTTACGACAGATTGAACTTTTTGTAAATCTTTTTAAATTTACACAAAAAAAGAACTGTCCCGACAAAGCAAGACAGCTCCATATAACATTATTCATCTTTATCGGCATCGTCCTCGTCGGAGTCTGCTTCGATTATTGTAACCTTTATTTCCTCAACGAGCTTGTCGTCAACCTTTGTGACCTCAACATGAAGCTTTTTAAAATCAAACTCCACGCCAACCTCGGGAAATTCTCCAAGCTGCATCGTAACCCATCCGCTTACAGTCTGCGGAAGCTCATCCTCATCATCGGGGATAATTTCAAAATGCTCAAAGAATTCATCCGTTCGCATATCACCTGCGAATGTTACAGTGCCGTCCGAATTTTCGGTAACGGTCTGCTCCTCCACCTCGTCATGTTCGTCCCAGATGTCGCCAACCAGCTCCTCAAGAACGTCCTCGAGTGTGACAATACCCATCGTTCCGCCATAATCGTCAAGAACGATCGCCATATGTGTCTTTTCCTGCTGGAACTGCGTAAGTAACTTTGAAATTTTTACGTGACAAGTGATGAAAAAGGGTTTTTTGAGTATCTTACCGATATTTTTTCCGCCGTTACGGATAAGATAATAGAAATCCTTTTCGTGAAGCACACCAATTATATTGTCAATCGTTTCCTCATATACGGGCAAACGTGAAAAGCCCGTACTGAAAAAGATCTCTGCAATTTCGTCGTTTGTTGTGTCCTTGTCAATGGCAATAACGTCAACACGGGGAGTAATGATCTCCTCGGCGTCACCGTCGACAAATTCAATCGCCGAACGAATCAGCTCACCCTCCTGCTCGTCGATAACGCCGTCTTCCTGGACCTCGTCAACGATAGTTATAAGCTCTTCTTCGGTCATAACCTTTTCGCCGCCGAGATTGAATATCTTTGCAAGCATCTTTTTCCATAAGCGGAAGAAAAGATTTATAGGCGTGAAAAGGAAAACAAGCAAGCGTATTATCGGTGCAACGGTCAGTGCAAATCCATCGGGCGTTTCCTTGGCAATACTCTTGGGAGAAACTTCTCCGAAAATGAGAACGAACACCGTCGTCGCCGCAGTTGAGATCGCCGCACCGTTATTGGGGAACCACTTGACGAACATAACCGTCGCTATAGCGGTAAGCGCGATGTTAACTATGTTGTTTCCGATAAGTATAGTGGAAATAAGTGAATCGTAATCCTCAGACAATTTGAGTACAGTCGCCGCGCGTTTATTGCCGTCGGAGGCAAGATTCTTCATTCTGACGCGGTTGAATGTATTAAATGCAGTTTCGGTCGCCGAAAATAATGCTGACATCGTAACAAGGATAAATATCGCTATTATCATGCGTATACTGTCGCCGTCTATCATAATAATCTCCTGATATATATTTTGTAAAGTATCGTTTATGTAAAAGTGCGTATCATGGCGGAGAGATAGGTGCGTCAGTATTGTTCGGTGTCATGCATCGTCGGGCGGGACCCGGATTCTCACTCATGGTTGTTAGTCACTCCTTATAGCTTTAATATTACTATTATACACGATACCGCGCCTTTTTGCAATGGTTTTTTCAAAAATTACCGATATTTTCACAATTAGCACTCAGATGGTGTATTTTCCCTCATATCGAAAACTAAAAAACGGCATAAAATATACATTGGAGAGATATGTCATGTGCCCAATGAAAATATGTGCAAATAATCACATTTTTTGTCGAAAGCGACATCGGAAATTGGCAAAATATTAACAAAAGTATAAAAATACGACTAAGTACTTGATTTTTCTATCAAAATATATTATAATATATATTCGGTAAAAATTAACTTAAAAAGGAAATTTTATAAGCAAAGGAAGATAGATATTATGGCAAAATTCAGAAAAATCGGCGTTCTCACCTCAGGCGGTGACGCTCCCGGCATGAATGCGGCTGTTCGCGCAGTCGTTCGTTCCGCACTTGCACGCGGCGTTGAGGTTGTTGGAATATGCAAAGGTTACACAGGTCTTATCAGCGGAGAACTCCGCAAGCTCACTTCACTTGACGTTGCAAACATCACCGGTCTTGGCGGAACGATACTTTATTCCGACCGTTGTGACGAGTTCGCAACCGAAGCAGGTATGGCAAAGGCTATACAGACTTGTAAGGATAACGAAATCGACGGTATCATTGCCTGCGGCGGTGACGGTACATTCCGCGGTGCAACCGATCTCTCCATGCGCGGTATTCCGACAATCGGTATTCCCTGCACCATCGACAACGACATCACCTCCACCGATTATTCCATCGGCTTTGATACAGCAATGAACACTGTTCTCCACGCAGCTGACTGTCTGCGCGACACCTGCGAATCTCACGCACGCGGCGAGGTTATCGAGGTTATGGGACGTGACGCAGGTTACATCGCAATCGAATGCGGCATCTCCTGCGGCGCAAACGCAATTGCAGTAAAAGAGCTTCCCTTCGATGAGGACGCTTGCATTAAGAAGCTCATCGAGCTCCGTGCAAAGGGACAAAGAAGCTTCCTCGTTATGCATTCCGAGGGTATGCCAGCGGGATTCGGCGAAAACCTCACCAAGCGTATGAACGAAGAGGCAAACATCGATTCGCGTTTTATCCGTCTTGCACACATGGTACGCGGCGGCGCACCGACACTCCGCGACAGACTCACTGCAACCCGTATGGGCGATTTCGCAGTTGACCTCGTACTCGACGGCAAGTCAGACCTCGTTGTTTGCGAGCGTGACGGCAAGCTCGTTGCAACCGATATTGCATGGGCACTCGTTGTTGACCGTATGTACAAGAACAAGCTGAAGGACGGCGACCTTGATAAGTTTAATGCCGAGCAGCTTGAAGCAATGAAGACACGCTGTGCAGAGAAGAAGGCAGTCCTTGAGGATCTCATGGATGTTGCAATGACTCTCGCAAAGAACTGATAAATATACAAGACCACTCGTCTAAAAAACGGGTGGTTTTTGTGTCTTGACACAACCGACTGAATATGATATAATTAAGCAGTATTTTAATCCTTAAACGGAGGATGACAATGGCAGAAATAATAAAAATACTTGAGATAATCGGAACGGTGGCGTTTGCCTTGTCGGGCGCACTGATCGCAGTCGGAGCGAGCCTTGATATTTTCGGAGTTGTGTTCGTCGGATGTATCACCGCAGTCGGCGGCGGTATCGTACGCGATCTGCTCCTCGGCATCACACCGCCGAATATATTCGCATCATTTCATATATGCCTGATCGCAATGATAACGGCGATAACGGTTTTCATCATCGCTTACATAAACCGCAAAAAATTTCACACATTCAAAACCAAAATCGAGCATATAAACAACTTCTTTGACGCAGTGGGACTCGCGGCATTCTCGGTAACCGGCGCGGAGGTCGGCTTCACACACGGCTTTTCCGATAATGCGTTCATTATCATCGTCATCGGTATGATAACAGGCGTCGGCGGCGGTATCTTCCGCGATATACTCATTAACACAACGCCATATGTTTTCAAAAAGCACATTTACGCACTTGCATCCATCTTCGGAAGCACGCTGTATTTTATACTTCGCACTTGCATTGACAACATCCCGCTCGCTTCGGTGCTGTCCATGCTTTCGGTTGTTCTGATACGCCTGCTTGCAACGAAATATTGTTGGAATCTGCCGAGGGTGCATATAGAGAACGACGAGAAGTAGTATCACAAATAAAACGAACACCGGAGCTGTTACATCAACGGACAGTCCCGGTGTCTTTTATTAGATAAAGTAGAGTTTATAATCCTATTACACTTCCACAGCCTCTCTCGGCTTCAACAACTTTAGCGGCGCACCGAACTTCTTCGCAGAATATTCAATCCACTCATCGGGACAACCGTTGTGCTCATAAAGATCGTGATGCCCGGGTATAAACATCCTCGTACCTGCATACACGGCAAGCTCGGCGGCCTCGTTCGAATCGAGATTACCGATGATACCACGCGACGTTCGAAAGTAGTCACGCCCATTCACGGGAAGCAACATAACATCGGGCGATACCTCACATAACAGCTCTGCAAGCCCGTCGTACATACTCATGTCACCGCCGAAAAACACCTTCTTGCCCTCGGCTTCGATGATGTACGATAACTCGCGGAATCCGCCCTCATGCTCACGGTGCAGCTCCGTATGTGCACACGGTATAGCCGTCACCACAACTCCGCCAAGCCGAAACGATTCGCCCATCTTTGCCGCTTCGGGCGCTGACATCGGTACAGCCTCACCACCAAGCGAGGTTATATTTTCCGCTATCGGTTCGGGTACAAGCGTGAATGAGCGTCTGCGAAGCTTATAAAACGGTGCGAGCGTTTCGGGATCGAGGTGATCCTTGTGCTCATGCGAGATAATTATGATATCGGGCATAAGCTCATTAAGCGTTACAGGCGGTGCATACTTGCGTACATTTCCCTCTCTGTCACATGAATTTGAAAGATACGGATCGGTCACAATACGCATCCCATCCGCTTCGATCAAATAACACAGCTGTCCAAGATATGTGATCTTCATAAATTCTCCTTATAAATCAGCGGCCCACCTTCAGCTTGGCAAGTCCGCCCTCTGCTGTTTCCTTGTATTGCTTTGAAATATCAAGTCCCGTCTGCTTCATGACTGCGATAACCTTGTCAAGCGAGATCTTACGCGAATCGGAAAGGAAGCTTGCAAGGCTCACGGCGTTAATCGCTCTCATCGCCGCAACTGCGTTTCTCTCGATGCACGGTATCTGAACCAGTCCGCATATGGGATCGCAGGTCAGTCCAAGATGATGTTCAATCGCAATCTCCGCCGCGTACTCGATCTTGTCAAAACCAAGCCCGAAAAGGTCACCAAGTGCCGCCGCAGCCATCGCGCAAGCACTTCCAACCTCTGCCTGACATCCGCATTCACTTCCCGAAATCGAAGCATTCGTCTTGATAAGATTACCGACAATACCACCTGCGGCAAGTGCGTGAACGATCTCCGTGTCCGAATAACCACGCTTCTGCTGTTGATAGTAAAGCACCGCAGGGAGAACTCCTGCCGCACCGCACGTCGGCGCTGTTACAATACGCTCTGCACAGGCATTCTGTTCGCTGACCGCAAACGCATATGAGCAGACCATACGGTTTTCACGCGTTTCCGCGGATTCGTCTATGTGCTGTTTATTGTAAAGCTGTTTTGCACGCTTCTGTACATCAAGTCCGCCCGGAAGTATACCATCATCCGCAAGACCGTCCGCGATACTGCGCTTCATTTCATGCCATACACGCGAGAGATATTCGGTAATCTTCTTACCTTCAATTCGCTCTGCATACTGCCAAAGACGTATATTTTCACGCTCACAGTACTGCGCGATCTTTTCAAATGAGTTCTCGGGATATACGTCCTCACCCTCGCCGTATTCTATGCCGTCAATGACTATCTTGCCGCCACCAACACTCGCAACACGGCTCTGCGAAAGGAATACATCACCGCTATATGCGTATATATCAAATGTGTTCGGGTGCGGAAGGTCGTCCTCGGTATAATTGAAGCTGATCTCACAGGGACTCGGTGCAAGTGTTTTTTTGATAACGCGGTCAGTGCCGTGACCAACGCCCGTTTTTGCAAGTGAGCCGTAAAGCGTGACCTTGAAATTATCCGCAGTCGGGTTACCTGCTTTAAACATCTCGCAAGCACGTTCAGGCCCTATAGTATGCGAGCTTGACGGACCAAAGCCGATGCGGTATATTCCCTCAAGCGACTTCATTCCACTCGAAGCAGGCTCTGTGGTAGGCGCAGGCTTCACGCTCGTTGACGCATCGAAAAAGTGATCAACGGGAACACCGAATATTCTCGAAAGCTTATATACATTTTCCGTTGACGGAAGCGCAAGTCCGGTTTCCCACTTTGAAACAGCACGATTACTGACGCCAAGCATATTTCCAAGCTCCTGCTGAGTGATGCCGCTGTTTTTTCTCATAGTGGCAAATTTACTTGCAAAGTTATTCTCACGCATTATAATTACTCCTTAAAATGGAAGTGATACTACTGTAATTTTACTATAGTATTCCCTCTTTGTCAATAGAATATCGAAAAATTAGGTCAACCGATAGTTGACAAAAAGAGACTGCCTACTACAGACAGTCCCATCACATATTTATTTAAGGAAAATCTCGATAACCGGCACAAGCGTGTTCGGCTTAATTGCAGGGAGATTAAACGTAACCGCGGTATCGTCGTCACAACCCTGAAGCATAGAATGTCCCTCAAAGCCACCCTCGGTGTAGAGCACTTCACTTCCGTCGTGTAAGAACTGCGCATAGTCGATCTTACCTGCAAGACCGCCGACAGTGAGTGCCTTAAAGGGATATGAGTAAATGTGCAGATACAAACGCTTGCCGTCCTCACTCTGGGTGTAACGGCAATCCGCAGGCAGTCCGTCGAGAAATTCGGGCTCTGCCATTGTACAGCCGTAAATCGAACGTCCGTTATATTTCATCCAGTCGGCGTAAACACCGAGTGCCGCTTCTGCACGGTGGTCAATGTATCCGCGTGAGGTCGGGCCGACGTTCATAAGCAGGTTTCCGCCGATCGAAACGGTGTTAATAAGCATACGTATGAGCATCTCGGGAGATTTCCAGGTCTGCTCATCACGGTAATATCCCCATGAACCCGAGAAGGTCTGACACGCTTCCCAGGTAACAAGCTCGCCCGTTTCTTTATGACGTACCCACTCGGTCGGCTGATACTGCTCGGGCGTCCAGATGTCCTGCTCTGTGTCGGTACGGTTGTCGATGATGATACCCGGCTGAAGCTTTCTCGCAAGTGCAACAAGCTCCTCTGCTTCCCAATCATCCTTACCCTTTCCGGGCTTTGTCATCCAGGGCTTGTCCGCCGGTGTCTTTTTGTTTGTATAAGAAAAGTCGAACCACAGAATGTCGATCTTGCCGTAATTCGTTAAAAGCTCCTCAACCTGATTTCTCATGTAAAGCGCATATTTCTTCATATCTCTGCCATTGTTAAGCTCGGCAGCGTCAGGATCGTTACGGCGAGGGTGGTAAAAGTCAACGGTGAAATCGGGATGATGCCAGTCAATGAGAGAATAATAGAAGCCGATACGTATTCCCTCTGCTCTGAATGCATCAACATATTCACGTACGAGGTCACGTCCCGCAGGAGTGTTTGTACACTTGTAATCGGTATATTTCGTATCGAACATACAGAAGCCTTCGTGATGCTTCGCGGTGAAAACAGCATACTTCATGCCTGCCGCTTTAGCCTGTCTTGCCCATTCCTTGGCATCGTAAAGATCGGGATTGAAATACTTGAAGTACTTGTCGTATTTTTCCTCGGGAATAAACTCGCGAGTTTTTATCCATTCATGACGTGCAGGAAGCGCATAAAGTCCCCAGTGAATAAACATACCGAAACGGTCATGGCGAAACCACTCTGTATCGCCCGGAGTTTTGCGTGTTACATAGCTCGACATAATAATTCTCTCCTTTTTTTAAAATATACTTGAAATTATTGTTTTTTTGGTGTATGATATATATGGATAAAACAATCACACCAAAATCTCCACAGTTTTATTATACAGTAAACACCGACCAATGTGCAAGGTAGTATTCTGTAAAAAATATGGATATTTCGGTACGACACGCAATAACGGTTTCAAAGGCAGGAAAAGAAAATGATCCTTAACAGAAACTATACAATGATAAACAACATAAACGACATCAATCTGAAGCTCCTCGATTCGGGACACGCCGCAACAAAAAACGAATGGATCGGAAATATTATCTCACCGATGTATGCAAGGCTTTACTATATAATCGGCGGCGATCCATACATAATAAAGGATGGCGAAAAAATGCCGCTTGAGATCGGTAAATGCTATCTTATTCCAACGGGATATTCCTTCCGTCACGCCTGCGAGAACTCGATGGAACAGCTTTATTTTCACATAAATTTAAACGATTTCAACGGCAATGACCTGCTCCGCTGTGCACATACGGTCATGGAGTACACACCAGAAAAAAGCGTTATCGATGAAATGTTACGCTACGTTCACAGTGACGAGCTTATCGACAGCCTGCGAATGAGACAGCAGATATTTTCGTCTCTTTTGGTGCTGATCGATAAATATAACATCGAATTAAAAACGACACACTATTCAAACTGTGTCCTGCTTGCGATGGAATATATAAAATCGCACCTTTCCCTGCGTCTTGCGGTCAGTGAGCTTGCGGCAAATTCGTTTGTTTCCGAGAGCACACTTGCCAAGAAGTTCAAAACCGAAGTCGGAATGACGATCGGAAGCTATATTGACGATGCTATAATGTTCGAGTCGGAACAGCTTCTTTTAAAGAGTGATCTCTCGGTTCTCCAGATAAGTGAACGCTTCGGCTTCTGTGACCAGTTCTATTTTTCAAGACGCTTCAAACTGAAATACGGCGAAACTCCGCAGAAATATCGTAAACTGCGCTTAATTTAGCATATAACCGAGATAAAAGACAAACCGCGGCACGTTGAATGTCGCGGTTCATTTATTATTATTTAAACAGCTTCTTGATTCTCTCGGCAGCCTCGCGAGTACGTTCACGGTCACCGAACGCGGTCAGACGGAAGAAGCCCTCACCCATTTCGCCAAAGCCTGCGCCGGGTGTACCGACCACGTTAGCCTTGGTGAGAAGCAGATCAAAGAACTCCCATGATCCCATGTTATTCGGACACTTGAGCCAGATGTAAGGCGAGTTTACGCCGCCTGTATACCAAATGCCAAGCTCATCGAGAGCCGCCGTGATGATACCAGCGTTTTCCTTGTAATAAGCGAGGTTTTCGGCGATCTGCTTGCGTCCCTCGGGAGTGAACACAGCCATAGCCGCACGCTGTACGGGATAGGATACGCCGTTGAACTTGGTTGTCTGACGACGCAGCCAAAGCTTGTTGAGCTTCAGACCGTCAGCCTCAAGCTCCATCGGAACGACAGTCCAGCCGCAGCGTGTACCTGTAAAGCCGGCAGTCTTTGAGAACGAACAGAATTCAATCGCACAGTTTCTTGCGCCCTCGATCTCATAAATGGAACGCACAAGCTCCTTTGTCGAGATGAACGACTCATAAGCCGCGTCAAAGAGGATGATCGCGCCCTTCTTTGTTGCATAGTCAACCCATGCCTTAAGCTGTGCATGATTGTATGCCGCACCGGTCGGATTGTTCGGAGAGCAGAGATAGATAATATCAGCATCAACTGCATCATCAGGCATCGGAAGGAAGTTGTTTTCCGCACTTCCCTTCATGTAAACGATATTGCGGTCGTCCATTGTGTTTGTGTCAACGTAAACGGGGTAAACCGGATCGGGTACAAGCACGGTGTTGTCCTTTGCAAAAATGTCGAGGATGTTTCCAAGGTCACTCTTTGCACCGTCGGAAACGAAGATTTCGTCAGCATCAAGCTCGACACCGTCTTCGGTCTTGTAATAATCCTTGATCGCATCCTTTAAGAAGCCGTAACCCTGCTCGGGACCGTAACCCTTGAAGGTGTCCTTTGCGCCCATCTCGTCAGCCGCAGTGTGAAGTGCATCAACAACCGCCTTACAAAGCGGAAGTGTTACGTCACCGATACCGAGACGAATGATATCAGCCTCGGGATGCTCCGCCTTATATGCGGCGGTCTTCTTCGCGATATCGGAGAAAAGATAGCTTTCTTTGAGTTTCTTGTAATTCTGATTGATTTTCATGGTGTTCTCCCTTATGTAAATTTTAACTATATCTATTTTATTATATCACACTAAAGTGCTTTTTTCAATGTATATTTTATTAACACGCGAAATTTTTTCATAAGTTTTCGATTAGTGCTTGACATCGGTCAGTGTTTGTGATATACTCAATTTGTTATTTCGTAAAATGAGAATATTTCAAAAAGCAGGTGATAAAATGACCGATAATCTTATTTCCTATTTAAAAACGAACATCAACTATCTCACCTCGGTTGAGAGCAGAATAGCGCGAAAAATCATAGATGATCCCTCAAAATTCATCACGTACACGATGCTTGACCTGGCACGTGACATAGACGTTTCGCAAGGAAGCATAATAAACTTCTCAAAAAAATTCGCACACGGCGGCTTCCCGGAGCTCAAACTGCTGATCGCCGCAAATATTAACAACTGCGACAATATGCCCTACGAGCCTATCAGTGAGTCATCCCCTTTATGCGAATCCCTCTCAAAAATGATACGTTCGCACAACGCCGCACATATCCTGACCGCGGCAGCAAACAACGAGGAAACCCTTGCTCGTGTCACCGAAAAGATACTGAACGCCAAAAAGGTCGAAATATACGGTGTTTACCGCTCAGCGGCAGTGGCGACCGATTTCTGTTATCAACTGCTTGAGCTTGGTATTCCGGCGTCGTTTGTCAGCGATATACTCACCTGTTCAATATCGGCAGCAATGCTCGGTGAGGATTCACTCGTTGTCGCAGTATCCTCATCTGGACGAACCAAGGATATAATCGATGCAGTAAAAAATGCAAAGGCAAGAAACGTTCCCATAGTTTCGATAACATCAAATGCCGCATCACCGCTCGCAAAGCTTTCCGACGACGTACTGATTGCCTCATCAAGCGGAAGCTCGGATGGCGGCAGTTTATGCGAGATACGTGCCTCACAGCTTCTTTTAACTGACGCCATATGCTCACACATCAGAAAAACGATCAGTGCGGCAAACAAGGAACGCTACCTCGAATTTGAAAAAATATTAAATTCCCACAGCGTTGACGAAGGAGAGATCTGAAATGGACGAAAAGATAATTTCAAAACGTGAAAGCATAAAAAAAGCAATATCACTCGGAACGTTATGCTCGGTGTCGTATCTTACGGTATATTTTGCGAGGAACGTCCTCGGAGCGGTAACGCCGCAAATGATTGAGGGCGGATATAGCGAACCTTATCTCGGAAGCCTTTCCTCGGCATATTTTGGTTTTTATGCGGTGGGACAGCTTATAAACGGTATTATCGGAGATAAAATCAAAGCCAAATACATGATGAGCATAGGTCTTTTCATGGCAGGAGTCGCTAACCTTGTTTTCCTTGGCTTCTCGGCAAAAGCTCCGGCTCCGGCGTTACTTGTATACGGAATGATGGGATTCTTTCTGTCAATGATATATGCCCCTATGACAAAAATCGTCTCCGAAAATGTCGAGCCCGTATATGCAACCAGATGCAGTCTCGGATATTCCCTCGCATCGTTCCTTGGCTCACCTCTTGCCGGTTTTGCATCTGCACTGATGATATGGCAGAATCTTTTCCGTCTCAGCAGTGCCGCTCTCGGAACAATGGCGGTAATGTTTTTTGTAATATGCACCGCGATGGAGAAAAAAGGCATGGTCAGATACGGTCAGTACAAGCCGAAAGAAAAAGGCGGCAAAAACGTAAAGCTCCTTATAAAGCGCGGAATCGTGAAATTTGCTCTTATCGCAACCGTGACCGGCACCGTAAGAACCTCGGTCATATTCTGGCTCCCGACGTACATATCACAGCACCTCGGCTTTCCCTCCGATACAGCCGTAACGATTTTCGCCATTTCAACCTTTGCCATTTCCGCAACACCCTTTATATCGGTTTTTCTTTATGAACGCCTGAAACGAAATATGTATCTCACTATGTTCATTTTCTTCATTATATCAGCTTCGTCATTCGTCGCCGCGTTTTTCATTAATGAACCGATCTTAAACATTATTTTCATGGTACTCGCAATAATTGCCTCAAACGGCGCGGATACAATGATGTGGAGCCGTTATTGCCCGAGTCTTTATGACACCGGAATGGTTTCAACAGCAACCGGATTTCTCGATTTCATCAGTTATGCCGCCGCTGCCGCCGCCAATTTAATATTCGCAAATGCAGTTTCGGCAATCGGCTGGGGTAAGCTTATCCTCGTTTGGTGCGGTATGATGGTGTTTGGTATTGTTGTTTCGATTCCGAGAAAAGCGAATAAAACAGTATAGGTTTCTTATTTGTTATTGTCACTTCGTTTGCGTCACAGTCACAGATACCTCTGCCTGCGTCACTCCATCAAGCAAAGTATGACAAATTTTTAACTTTTTTCAAAATCCTATTGAAATTCGCAGTTTAATATAGTATAATGGTAATATAGTATTAAGCACCCACGTGACAAATAGGAGAAGAAATATGATAAAAGTCGCATCAGTCGATAATATGCGCAAAAGCGACGCATATACAGCTGAACATTCAACAACCATGCGCGGACTTATGGAGCGTGCAGGAAAAGCCATCTTTGAAAACGTTGACTGGCGTGCACCCGTCGCGATAGTCTGCGGTATCGGAAACAACGCAGGTGACGGCTTCGTCGTTGCAACACTTCTGCATGAAAAAGGTATCCCCTGCGAAATATTCATGCTGTCGGATAAATTCACGCCCGACGGTCAGTATTTCCATGAGCAGTGCGAAAAGCTCGGCATCACGATTCACCGCGGACTTGATGATTTCAACCTCGACGGCTTCGCGACCGTGCTCGACTGCATTTTCGGTACGGGCTTCAAGGGCGAGGTCGAGGATCCCTTCCGTACGGCAATCGAACGTATCAACAAGAGTGGTGCGTACATAGTTTGTGCGGACATCAACTCGGGACTCGGCCCGGATAGCGGACTTGGCAAAACCTGCGTACATTCCGACCTTACCGTATCACTCGGCTGCTTCAAGAGCGGACATTTTCTCAACTGCGCAAAGGATATAATCAAAGAAAAGGTCAACTGCGATATAGGCATCGAGCTTCTTGAAGAGCCTGCTTACCTTATCGAAAAATCGGATATCCGCCGTCTTTTTGAGCACCGTCCTCACAATTCAAACAAGGGAGATTACGGCTCGGTTGCGCTCATCGGCGGCTCGGTACAATACAGCGGCGCGGCAAAGCTCGCAAACATTGCATTGGCATCCCTTCGTTCGGGTGCAGGAGTTGCAAGACTCGCCGTTCCCGAAAGTATCGTTGACGCGGTGCTGCCTTATGTCCTCGAATCAACCCTGTTCCCTCTCGATGAGGTTAACGGCGCGTACTCATTCTCATACAGTACAGCGGAGAATCTCATGCATCGCACATCATCTGCAGCAATCGGCATGGGCATGGGACGCTCGGGCGAGGTAAAACGTCTGCTTGAATATTTACTCTGCGAATACAGCGGAAATCTCGTTGTTGACGCAGACGGACTGAACGCCCTCTCAAAGCTCGACAAGAGCCGCTTCAAAAATTCCTCGTGCAAGCTGATACTGACACCTCATCCGAAGGAATTTGAACGTCTCTGCGGCGAGAAATTTGAGGAATTCAAGGGCGACCTCATCGCTCACGCAAAGAAATACGCCGCAAGCACAGGTTCAATACTCCTTCTCAAGGGAGCGACCTCCATTGCAACAGACGGCAAGAC
This sequence comes from Clostridia bacterium, assembly GCA_017466685.1. Taxonomy (GTDB): domain Bacteria; phylum Bacillota; class Clostridia; order Oscillospirales; family CAG-272; genus Flemingiibacterium. The sequence goes on along the minus strand of JAFTTS010000050.1, from coordinate 14,561 downwards.
CACATATCTCATTGACCGCGGCTGTCCCGGTATGGCAACATCGGGAAGCGGTGATGTTTTAAGCGGTATACTCGCCGGAATCTGCGGTTGGGTGGACGATGACGATCTCTTACTTGGTGTTGCGGCAGGTGCATATGTTGCGGGACTTGCAGGCGAGATCGCCGAGCGTAACATCCCAAGTGCTTCAATGATCGCAAGCGACACGGTTAAAGCGATACCCGAGGCAATCAAGGAAATCCTCGCATAAATAACTCGCATAAACAAAAAGAAAACAGCGAACGGTGAAAATCAAAGCCGCTCGCTGTTATTTTTATGCTTGATTATTTAACGAAGTAAATATCGTATGCGCCCGATTCTGTTTCTGCAAAGATGTAGTATCCGCCGTCGCAGAGCTCGCTGAAGGTATAACGGTCATAGCCCTCAATGAGAGTCTTTCCCGAGATGGTGTCAATAATTTCACGTGTATCGTTAATACCGTAAGCCTCAAGCATCCAGCAACCGCGGTAATTGATTGCTTCGATCGCAAAGTCACCATCTGCAAGGCAGAAATATTTATTGTCCTTGCGAATAGCAAAGGTGGAATAGTAATCAAACATCATGTTTGTGCTTTTAACGCCCTCGTAAATAACCGTACCGCTTTCATCAATAAAGGTTATACTATCGCCGTTTCTCAGCATATATGCGCTGCTATAAAGCTCATCTGTGTAAATATATTCATATTCGCCATCGATGATCTGATTGCCGTCGAAATCGTAAACCTTGCCGTCGAGTTCGATCAGCTTGCCGCACACCTCGGGAGTAGCATAATCATCGGTCGTAAGCTCCGCAGTAACGATATTGCCCTGTGCATCCCAAAGTATATAGGATTTTACGTCGCCGTCGGTTTTTCTTCCGACGATGTATTCACCTGCCGACATATACGGAACAAAACCGGTGTCCTTCGGATCAAACAGCTCTGCACCGTCTGCACTGTATACGGGTCCACCGCTGTATGCCATATAACATCCGTTAGAAAAAACTATAACATCCTCATCAAAAACATTTCCATTTGAGTCAACACGAACATATTCCTCATCGTCGCTGACGAACTTTATAAAGTCGCCGGTTACATCTATAGAGTATGCGTTGGATGCGGTTACACCGGGAACCTTTTTGCCTGTTTCTGTATCAAAAATCTCCCAGTATCCCTTATATAAAATATCATCATCCGATGCAGCGATTGATGAAAAGATGCCTGTACTGTAGTAAAGCAGATAATCATCCTTTGAATCGGTCTGCTCTGTTGCCTTTATCGCCTGAACATATTTGTCGCTGAGCGAATCAAAAAGCGCATATTCCTCGGGAACTATAACATTGCCGTTTCCGTCGATAAGGCCGTAAATATTGAGTCCGGAGACATTCTCAACCGCCTCAAGCTTTTTATGTGAAACAACGAAATACATACCGTCCGCTTCACATTCTGCATAAATCGCACCGGTATCATTCTTTCCGTCGAAAGATACAACTCCGTATTTTCCGCTATCTTCATCCTGATATACCATTCCGCCTTTACCGACCTCGCTTAAATTTGCCTTTTTAAACGAGCCCACCTTCTCCGCAGTGAGACCGTCCGGAATCGATGCATAGTCCTTAACGACAGGAGCCGTTTCTTCCGCCTCGGTGTCAGCTTCAGTTGTGTCTGCTTCTGTAGTATCTGCCTCGGTAGCTTCTTCGGTGTCAGCCTCGGTGTCGTTGACTGTGGTTTCCGGCGCGTCTGTAACTTCCGAATCCTCGTTGTCATCGGAGCAGCCGGTGAACGCCGAGATGATCAGTGCCGAAATAAGTGCAAGTGATAACAAAGTCTTTTTCATTTTTTACCTCGTATGTTTTGTTTTTAAATGGATATCGACAAGCAATTTCCAAATTTATTGTAATTATAACATACGAGAATGGGCCTGTCAACCCAATTGTAATTATATCTCGATGATTAATTTTTGTCAATACCCACGGTGTTTTTTTGAATATCACTCAGAAAAGAGAGCTCATATCCCAACCCCAAGCCGCAGCTTATCGGAGATCATCGCGATAAACTCGGAATTTGTCGGCTTACCTCTCTGACGGCTGATCGTATAACCGAAATAACGGTTAAGCGTTTCAAGATCACCTCTGTCCCAGGCAACCTCGATCGCATGACGTATCGCACGCTCCACACGTGACGTTGTCGTTGCATACACCTTGGCAACGCTCGGATACAACGATTTTGTAACATAATTTATCATATCGGGATCGTTAACGGTCATGCCTATTGCACAGCGAAGATAAGTAAAGCCCTTGATGTGCGCCGGGATACCGAGGCTGTGCAGTATCTCCGTGATCTGCGTTTCCATAGATTCATCCGTTTCTGCGAAGGGTGAGGACGTGTACGGTGATATCTGCGATACACTTCTCGCGCTCGAAGAATCGTCGTCTATCATACGTCTGCCCGAAAGTGCACCGAACACGGCATCACAAAATTCGGGAATGGTGAACGGTCTTATAAGGTAACTCGTCCCTGTCATTCTGCAGACCTCGCGCAGTACATCCTCATATCCGCGTTCTCCTACGAACAATAACACCGTCCCGCGTACACCGCCCGATATACGTCTGCTTTCATTGTAAGCAAGCTGCATCGCCTCAGCACTGCCGATCGATGTTTCGCAAACAACAAGCGCATACTGACGGTCATTCATAAGTCTCTCTGCTTCACGTGCATCTCTCGCCTCGTCAACCACGGCAAACCCGATCCTCTCAAGTAAGCCTGCCATTTCGCGTCGTCTGTCAATTTCCGCGCTGCATACCAAAAGTCTGCTTTGTTTTTCCGTAATCATGATATACTCCTTTAAAATTCGATTTTCCGCCATCTTTGGCAGATTTTTCCATTACTTCTATATTATACCATATGTTAACCGAAATTTCAATATAAAAAAAGAAACTTTTCCGCCAAAATTTGGAAGAAAAGTTTGGTAATTATTTACAGTTGTTTGTCAAAACGTGTCGAATACGGGAGATTTCGAGGTTCACTTGAATTTTCGCATTTCGGGCATATTTGCAATGATCGCAATAAATTCCGCATCACTCGGACGTCCGCTGCCAAACGGTACCGTGTGACCGAAATGCTGCTTTTGTATCTCGGGATCACCGTTTCCCCATGCGCGCGTTATTGCACTCCGTATTGCACTTTCAACACAGGCAACAGTAGTGTTGTACGCATCGGCAATTCGCGGAAAAAGCTTTTTGTTTATCGAAGAAAGCGTCTCCGGCTCACGGACCGCGGTTTGTATTGCATCAAGAAGATACTTATGTCCTTTGCTCCCAATGGGAACTCTCAGATTCTTTAAAATCTCGTATACCTTTTCCTCGAGAGTCGGTTCTCTCCTTTGCAGCAGTTCATAATTCATTTTCAAAATCTCCGTATCGCTGAAGTTTATTGTTTTATAGTATATCACAGAAATTTCGGTTTGTCCATATTTTTTGATTAAAAATTGTATTTTACGTTACTATATAATAATTAAGGATGAATTTTCCTTATTTTTTCATTTATTTGTCAAAAAGCCCTTGCCATACGAATAAATGTGGTGTATAATATATAATGTATATAAAAATTCACCGTATAATAACGGCATATATAGCGGAGGACTTATCATGATAAGACAAAGAAATAAAAACTTCACAAAGCTCCCCGAATCAGAGCTTCAGATCATGCAGCTCATCTGGGATATGGATAGGCAGGGCGTCAAGGATATTCACGCAGGCGCACTCATGTCTGCATACCCGGATGAAATAGGACATCTTGCGCTGACAACCGTTCTCACTCTCATATCAAGACTTCAGAACAAGGATTTCATCCGTCTCGAAAAGCACGGACGTGCAAACTGTGCCATAGTCATCGCCGATGAAAACGAATACAAGCGTAAAGCGGCGGCGGACTTTGTTGCAACGGTTTATCAGAATAACACCAGAGGACTCATATGTGCGCTCTGCAGTGAAGGCATCCTCGCAGAAGAGGACCTCGCCGAGCTTCGCCGTGAGATAGAGTCCGACATAAAATAAAGGCGGTAAACAAAGTGTTCAGTTTTGTCCTTAACCTTCTCGTGCTGAGTTTAATATTCAGCCTTGCCTGCGGTGTGGCGTTTCTTCTTCGTAAAACGCTGCTTCGGGGACGCGAGGGTATAATGTATCCCGTTTGGATAGCGATACTTATAATTTCGATCCTGCCGCTCGGTATAAACGTCCCGACTCCGGCTGCTGCTGCGATCGAATATACACGAACAGAAACCGGCTTCAACAGCGAATCGGAGGTTACGGAAATCTCCACCGGTGCTCTTCCCGATTCAACCGGCACCACCGACACATCGATCTCGGTTTCCGAAACAAAAACCACAGGGCACTTCATATATAAGCTACGCCGCGCAATGGCTACACACGTCGGAAGCATAAACGAAATTTCAATCGCTCTTTTCGCGCTCTGGCTCACGGGTGCCGCAGTTGGATTTGTGCGTGCACTCTGCAAGTATACAGACTCGAAAAAGCTTATGCTTGCAAATTCCTCCGTCTGCAGTGACGAGCGTATTCTTCGCATTTTAGGTGAGCTTCGCCAAAGAATGAAGATAAAGCGTCGCGTCAAGCTTCGTATATTTGACATCGAATCGTTCATGTCGCCCTGCATCTGCGGATTTATATTCCCAACGCTTTATATCGAGTCAGGATGTCTTTCCATGTCCGATAAAGAGCTCGAATGTGTACTGACGCACGAGCTGACACATATGCGCCGCTTCGATATGATAACGAGACTCTTCTGTCTTTTTGCAACGTCGGTGCATTGGTTCAATCCGTCGGCGAAAAAGGTCAGAGAGACGGTGCTTGAGGACTGTGAGCTGTCGTGTGATTACAACGTCGTAAAAATGTTCGGAACAGATGCAAGCGGTATGTACATGGGCACGATACTCGACTTCACCGAGCGTTACTCGAAGCACTGCAAGCTTGTTTTCAAGGACGGCATGAGCTGCGGACTTTTCGCAAGTGAACCGTCGGGTGCTGCCTTCATGAAAATGCGTTACGCGAACATGAAAAATTATCGCGGCGGAAAGCTTATGCTCGTTTTAGCATCGTTTTTTGCAGCAGCGTGTATCGCGGTAAACATATTCGCGCTCTCCTGCAGCTCGACGGTGACTCTCTCAACCTTCGGCTCGGCAATAAAGCTCTCTCCTGCGTTTGATATCATGCTCCGTGCATATTACGATCTCGATTCGAATGACTACATCACACCCGAAATGGTGGACGGAATAAAATCGATCAGCGTCAGTGTAAACCGCGAATATGACGACCGTATGCTCGTTGAATTCACAGTAAATTCAGACAGCCGTATAACCCGTCCCCTGCCGCAGGTTTCACAGACAAATTACACCGAAAATCTAATGCTCGCCGCACTTTGGGAGCACGGTGAGAACAACCCTAAAACCGACAAGCACGGAAACGCAGTTTATGACCTCGCACACTATAGGCATTTCAAGGCATACTACGTCCTGACCGATATAAGCACGATCGAGAAAAACGATACTTCAGACGAGCTTGGACGCTGTTATGTCCTCGATTCAAAATCGTCCGAACGTGAGCTTGATGATCTCCACGATATGCTCGGCGAGGTCGGACTCCTTGATGCGTGGACGATAACCTCAACCGAATTTGACGTATCCTCCCTTGGATATTTCACAAACCTTGAGTCAGTCGAATTCATCGGCTTGACCCCGATCGGTTACGAATTTCCCGATAGTGTCAAAGTAACGGTTTTACCGTCGGACGGCACGGTAACGCCTGCGCTGTCCCCTGTCCGGCATGACGTTCGCACGGCAAACTGACGCGTTTTTAACTTTAAACCGGTTTGCAATGACGAAATTTGTTACATTTAACGAAGAAAAATAGCGTATACCCCTTGACATTTTCTCTCGAATATGGTATAATAAATAGCCGCTTGATTTGTGTGGTCATAATTTGCTTCTAAAGCAAAACCCGCATCAGCGAGTTCATGGCGAAATGCCATTCAGAAAGTGAGGTGCTTTTCGTGTTTGCAGTTATCGTAACAGGCGGAAAGCAGTACAAGGTTAACGAAGGCGATGTTATCTTCATCGAAAAGCTCGATGTTGAAGCAGAGGACAAGGTTACATTCGACAAGGTTCTTGCTCTGTCGAACGGCGACAAGTTCACCGTTGGTGCTCCTTATGTTGAGGGCGCAAGCGTTGAAGCAAAGGTCGTTAAGAACGGTAAGGGTCCCAAGATCCACATCCTGAAGTACAAGCCCAAGAAGGATTCCAAGAAGAAGATCGTTCACAGACATCCTTACACCAAGGTTCAGATCGAAAAGATCGTTGGCTAATCCACAATGACAAAGATAGTTTTTCATAAGTGGGATAACGTATTTTACGGCTTCAGTGAGCAGGGACATACGGGTTACGGTGAAGCAGGAAGCGATCCGCTCTGTGCCGCCATATCCGCAATGACCATGCTGATAATCAACACAATTGAGGTTGCATACGCTTCCGACGTTGATTATACAATAGATGAAGAGACCACCGATATCAAAGTGATCGCACACGGTGCACTTCCCGAATACGAGGAGGATGAACGCAAACGATACGCAATATCGGGACTTATCCAGGCTTATTACTACCAGCTCAATGATATGCTTGAGGAATATTACGATTTTCTCGACGTTGACGTGGTAGAGGAACTCATCTGACTTGTAATTCAAAAAGCTTTTTTCTCAATTAAGATAACGGAGGTAGATTAACTATGTTAAAGCTCAGCTTACAGTTTTTCGCTCATAAGAAGGGCGTCGGCTCCACCAAGAACGGTCGTGACAGCGAAGCAAAGCGTCTCGGCGTTAAGAAGTCCGACGGTCAGGCTGTAAAGGCAGGCAACATCATCATCCGCCAGAGAGGTACAGCAGTACATCCCGGCAACAATGTCGGAATCGGCAAGGATGACACCCTGTTTGCTCTTATTGACGGCAGAGTCAAGTTCGAGCATATCGCAGGCGGCAAGAAGGCTGTCAGCGTATACAGCGCGTAAAACACATCATCAAAAGAGTCGCTCGCTTATTCGGCGGGCGATTTCTTTTTTGATTTAACGGCAAATTACACTTCACCCCATCACTTACACCACCAAACAAGCAAAGGTGCACCTAACGCCGATGAAATTGGCGGGACGAGCGGTTACCTCTAACAAAGCGATGCAGTTGCGCCCTTGAACAAGAATTCCCCATCAATCTTTGTTATTTTGTTGACAATTTGCATAAAACCTTCTCTCGTTGTAAATTTTTTTGTCAATTTCGTCATTTTAACTCTTGCATTATTCGAAAAAGTGTAGTATAATGTAAATATAATTGATTTCTTTCAATATCTACAGTAAAAAGAGGTGATCTTGTGGCACTGACCTTTAAAGGCGGAATCCACGTAAGTGAACACAAACACACCCGTAAATGCGCGGTGGAACAAATGCCCGCACCAAAAACCGTATCGATCCCAATGTCGCAGCATATTGGTGCACACGCTGACCCATGCGTTAAAGCAGGCGATATTGTTGATTTGGGACAGGTGATCGGCGTTGTTGAAGGAAAGCTCGGATGTAATGTACATTCAAGCGTTTCCGGCAAGGTCGTAAAAATCGACGAAAAAAAAGCAAATAACGGTATCCTGATAAGAAACGTGATCATTGAAAATGACGGCGAAAACCGTCTGCATCCTGATATAAAGCCGTGGAGTAAAAAGCTCGAGGATACAACACCCGACGAAATTGTTGAAATCGTGAAGAACGCCGGAATCTCGGGAATGGGCGGCGCAACCTTCCCGACGTACGCAAAAATCCAGTCTGCTCTCGGCAAGGTTGAGCATATAATTATAAACTGCGCCGAATGTGAACCGTTCATCACGGCAAATCACCGTTTACTGCTCGAAAATCCCGATGAGGTTATAGGCGGACTTAAAATACTCATGCATACGTTTTCGCTGAAAGAGGGTATTATCGCCATCGAGGATAACAAGCGTGACGCGGCAAAGGTCTTGCGTGAACGTCTCGGCGAGGACAGCAAGGTCAAGGTTTGTCTGCTCAAGACCAAGTATCCGCAGGGTGATGAACGTCAACTCATTTTCGCACTTACGGGACGCAAACTCGCTGCAGGAAAGCTTCCGGCAGACGTCGGTTGCTGTGTTTTCAACGCGGAAACCTGTGCGGCAATAAACAGAGCCTTCGCGACAGGTATGCCGCTGACCGAACGAATCGTAACCGTTGACGGCGACTGCATAAAGAATCCGAAAAACCTGCTCGTACCGCTCGGAACAACCTATCGCGATCTTATCACATTCTGTGGCGGTTTCAGCAAAACACCGAACAAAATAATCTGCGGCGGTCCGATGATGGGTGTTGCTCAGTGGGACATTGACACAGCAGTCACCAAGGGTACATCGGCAGTCCTCGCTCTCTCAAGAAAATTCGAGCATTATTTCGAACAGCCCTCCGCTTGTATACGCTGCGGACGCTGTGTAAACAACTGTCCCATGAGACTCATGCCGAGCTATCTTGCAATGTTCTCGATGCAGAACAAGCTCGATATGGCAGAAGAATTCAGCATTTCAAGCTGTATTGAGTGCGGAAGCTGCTCATATAACTGTCCCGGACACGTTCCGATCGTTCAGTACATCCGCGCAACCAAGGTCAAGATCAACGACCGCAAACGTGCAATGCAGGCCGCTCTTGAACAGAGTAAGCTTAAGTAAAGGGGGATCAGCATGGATAACAATCAGAAAAACACAAATGAAATTACCGAATCCGAGGTAAAAAATACTGTCCCCGAAGCGTCTGACGAGCAGGAAACGGTCGATCTGAACGAATTTATGCCCGAGCTGCTCACGGTAACACCTCCGCCGCATATCCGCGCTTACGATACGACACGAACCGTCATGCTCGATGTTTGTATCGCGCTCATTCCGGCACTTATCTGGGGCATTTTCATCTTCGGATACCGCGCACTCATGCATACAGCAATATCGATAATCTTTGCGGTGCTTGCCGAGTTCGCGTATGAGAAGCTCCTCAAAAAGCCCGTAACCGTCCTTGATTTTTCAGCAGTCGTAACGGGTATGCTCCTTGCACTGAACCTTCCCGTAACCGCACCGTTATGGCTTGGAGCGGTTGGTTCCGTTTTTGCAATCGTCGTCGTTAAACAGCTTTTCGGCGGCATCGGAAAGAATTTCGTTAACCCGGCTCTTGCCGCACGTGTATTCCTTTTCGCATGGCCAACTTATATGAGCATTTTCACAAATCCCGGTGCCAAGCTTTCAACATTTGCAATCGGTGTTCCCGAGGGTGTTGACGCTGTGGCAAGTGCAACCTCGCTCGCCTCGCTGAAAAACGGCGTATTACCGGAGGGCACTTCCCTCGCCGATGCTATTATCGGTGTTGAAAACGGCTGTATCGGTGAGGTTTCCGCGCTTCTTCTGACGGCAGGCTTTATTTATCTGCTCGTAAGACGCGTTATAACCTGGCATATCCCCGTAACCTTTATCGGAACGGTGTTCGTGCTCTCCCTTATTTTCCCCCAGAGCTCACCGACACTCGATTTTGCACTCTGGGAAATATTCTCCGGCGGTCTTTTCCTCGGCGCGATCTTCATGGCAACCGACTATTCAACCTCGCCGATCACAAAACGCGGTCGCATTATATACGGTATCGGCTGCGGCGCACTGACCGTACTTATCCGTTATTTCGGCGGATATCCCGAGGGCGTTTCCTTCTCAATACTTATTATGAACCTGCTTGTGTGGTATATTGACCGCTACACAAAGCCCACAAGATTCGGAGGTGGTAAAGTTGCCAAAGCAGACAAATAAGAAAACCGAAAATACCACCGACACAAAATTCATTGTCGTCATAACGGTGAAGCTGCTTGTGATCAGCATGATAACGGCACTTTTACTCTCCTGCGTAAATGCGCTGACGGTTAACAAAATCGCTGAAAACGCCGAGCGCGAAAAGGCAGAGGCAATATCGTCAATATTTCCTGAGGCAGAAAGCAACACTCCGCTTGAGAACGTACTGTTTGAAGGAATGTCCGCAGTTTATAAGGTTCACGCAGGTGAGAATATCCTCGGCTATGTCGCGGAGGTCAATCCTCTCGGCTTCGGCGGTGAAATGACCGTTATGGTCGGCGTTTGCACTGACGGAACAGTTGCAGGTGTAAAGCTGATATCACACTCGGAAACACCCGGACTCGGAAGCCGCGTTGAAGATGCAAATTACCTCGGTCAGTATGTTGGCAAAGACAAGTCCACGCTCAAGCCGAAAGTTGACATTGACATCATCACCGGCTCAACCGTATCCTCAAACGCCATTCTCGATGCGGTAAACAACGCAGTTTCGATACACAAAATGATCTTCCCGGGCAGTTTGATGGGAGGTACAAAATGAGCAACTACACATTAAAGGATTTTAAGAACCAACTGCTTGACGGAATCATTTTCAAAAACCCCGTGTTCATGCAGCTTCTCGGTACCTGCTCAACACTTGCGGTTACAACCTCGGTAACCAACGCAATCGGTATGGGACTGTCAACAACCGCAGTACTCATCTTCTCGAATATGTTCATTTCGATCCTGCGTAATTTCATTCCGAAGCAGATACGTATCGCTTCTTATATTGTTATTATCTCAGGCTTTGTAACGGCAATTCAGCTGCTCATCAAAGCATATCTGCCAAGCCTTGACAAATCGCTCGGACTCTTTATTCCGCTCATCGTTGTAAACTGTATCATCCTTGCACGTGCGGAATCGTTCGCATCAAAGAACTCCGTGCTTCCCTCTGCGGTTGACGGCTTGTCAATGGGACTCGGATTTACATTCGCGCTGGTCGTTCTCTCGTCCGTTCGCGAAATAATCGGCTCAGGTAAATTCGCAGGTATACAGATCCTTCCCGATTCCTATGAACCGGCGATCATCTTCGTTCTTCCGTCCGGTGCTTTCTTAACGCTCGGTTGTCTCATTGCTGTTATGAATAAGATAATGTACGTAAGAAACAAGAAGTTAGCGGCGAAGAAGCGTGCACTTGATAAGGCAGCAGCTGAGGCAGAGCTCCGTGAAATTGCCGACGAATACGCAAACGATATGAACGAACAGGCGGAGGAAAACTGACATGGATTATTTAGTTGAAATATTACTTCTTATGCTCGGCGCTGTGCTTGTCGAGAACTATATTTTCTCAAAGTTCCTCGGAATCTGTCCGTTTCTCGGAGTTTCGGAAAAGCCCGATACTGCGCTCGGAATGGGACTTGCGGTAACATTCGTAATGACGCTTTCAAGCGCGGCAACCTGGGCTGTTTATTATCTGATACTCGTTCCGTTCGGACTTGAATATCTCGAAACCATCGCATTTATACTCATCATCGCATCTCTTGTACAGCTTATCGAGATGTTCCTTCGCAAATTCGTCCCCGCACTTTACGGCGCACTCGGCATTTATCTGCCGCTTATAACGACCAACTGTGCGGTACTCGGCTCTGCGCTGCTCAACATTCAGAATGGTTACGATTTCATCGAATCACTTGCATACGGATTTTCGTCCGCGCTCGGATTCACGCTCGCAATAGTCATTTTCGCCGGTGTCAGAATCCGTATCTCGTTCGCAAAACCGCCGAGAAGCTTCCGCGGTACACCGATAGCACTCATCGCCGCTGGACTTATCGCAATGGCATTCTCCGGCTTCTCGGGAATGAAATTTTAACGGCAGGAGGTCAAAATGGATAACATTCAAAATATACTTTCCGCCGTTTTGTGGTTTGCGGTTCTCGGCGGCGCAATGGGCATCCTGCTCGCCATAGCGTCAAAGATATTCTTCATTCCGCCGGCTGACGAAAGAATCGAGGAGATTTCCGAAATTCTTCCCGGTGCAAACTGTGGCGGATGCGGTTACGCCGGATGTTCATCACTCGCCGAGGCTATAGCAAAGGGCGAAGCAAAAACCTCTGCTTGCGTTGCCGGAGATGAAGCGCTCGCCGCAAAAATAGCACAGATCATGGGTGTGCCACCTGAAAAACCGATTCGTATGCGTGCACAGGTAATGTGTTCGGGTACGGCGGAATTTGCAAAGAAAAAATATGCTTACGAAGGTGCACAGGACTGTTTCGCTGCATCGAAAATGAGCGGCGGTGATAAGCTCTGTCCCAACGGCTGTATCGGACTCGGCACTTGTGCAAAGGCGTGTGCGTTCAATGCGATCAAGGTCGTGAACGGCGTTGCGGCTGTCAACTATGAGGAATGTCAGGCGTGCGGAAGATGCGTTGAAGCTTGTCCGAAGCAGATAATCAAGCTGATTCCTTATGATTCAACTCACTGGGTTGGCTGTATGTCAGTCGACAAGGGTGCTGTTACACGTTCATACTGCGAGGTCGGCTGTATCAGCTGTAAGATCTGCGAAAAGGCTTGTGACCATGACGCGATACACGTTTCGGGCGGTGTTGCATCTATCGATTACGAAAAATGCGTACAGTGCGGCGAATGTGTTGTCAAGTGTCCGAGAAAGATCATCTGGTCGGATAAGTCGCAGCGAGTCAGCATTATAATTGAGCCCGAAAAGCTCGAAGATAAGTAAAAATATTGGGTGTGGCATAAACGTGCGGCACCCAATTGTCACGTTTTATGAAAGGATCAGCCGCATGATAAAGCTATATCTCTCCGACTGTACCAAGGCAACCGAGCATGACGATGCACAAAAGCTTGCCACTTATGCCTTACGCGACACATTCGGCTGTGAGCTGCAAATTTTAAAGGATAGCCGCGGCAAACCGTATGTATCGAAAAACGGTGTTTATTTAAGCATCGCACACTCGCACGAAAGATGTCTTGTCGCAGTTTCGGACAGTGAGATCGGCGCGGATATTGAGTACCGTTCGTCCGAGGAAGATCGGCTGATACGTCTCGCCGAGCGTTTTTTCACTAAAGAAGAAGCCGAATACGTAAAAGAACGACCAAGTGAACGGTTTTATGAAATATGGTGTGCCAAGGAAAGCTATATCAAATATACGGGAGAAGGTCTTTCGTGTCCGCTTTCATCCTTTTGCATCTTTAGTCTTCCCCTGCAATTTTCACATTTTAATGCAGACGACTACACGATATGTGTCTGCTCGGCGCAAAAAACAGACACTCAGCCGATATATGTAAAGTAAATAAAGAAAAAAGAACGGAGCCAATATGCGAACACTCACTATAAAAGCAAACGACGCAGGTCAACGCCTCGATAAATTTCTCTCAAAAGCACTCAAAGCATTGCCGAAATCGCTCATGTATAAATGTATACGAACCAAGAAGATCAAGGTCAACCGCAAAAGAACAGAGATCGGTTACATTTTATGTGAGGGCGACACGGTTGAGCTTTTCATTGCCGAGGAATTTTTCTCCGATGAAGCGGTGAACGAGGCCTTCATGAAGTTAACACCAAAGCTTGATATTATCTATGAGGATAATGACATTCTCCTGCTCGATAAACGTCCCGGACTAATCGTTCACTCGGACGATAACGAGGACGTAAATACACTTATAAGTCACGTCAAAGCGTATCTTTACCGCAAAGGCGAATATAAACCGGAGGACGAGCAATCCTTCGCTCCGGCACTCTGTAACCGCATTGACCGTAACACAGGCGGAATCGTCATAGCCGCCAAGAATGCAGAGGCACTGCGCGTTATGAACGAAAAAATAAAAAACGACGAGCTTTCGAAATTCTATCTCGCCGCAGTTCACGGTCATCTTCCGAAAAAATCCGACACACTGACGGGATATTTAAAAAAGGATTCTTCAAATAATATCGTTGATATAGTAACCACACCTCGACGCGGATACAAGGAAATCATCACCAAATACCGTGTACTCGACGAAAAGCACGAAATGTCACTGGTGGAGATCGAGCTTATAACGGGACGTACACATCAGATCCGTGCACACTTTTCATCGATCGGCCATCCACTCCTCGGCGACGGTAAATACGGCGTAAACCGTGACGATAAAAAGCTCGGCTACAAGTTCCAGGCACTCTACTCTTACCGTCTCGAATTTCACTTTAAAGATAAGGGCACCGCTCTCGATCATCTTGACAAAAAGACCTTTTTCGCAGACCGTGACAAGATCTGGTTCCTCAAAGAATTCGGCTAATGTTGCTATTATGTTTACAGATATCCCGATTCTTGTTCACAGTGTTGTGATAAAATATATATTATCAAATTGTCGCATTTTCCCGAAAGGATGATATAGATGTCGAAAATCCTCAATGCCGCAGCAAAGCCGTTCCGCTGGTTCACAAATGCTCCTCTGCGTTTTGCCGTGCCGATCATCGCTGCGTTGTCTTTTGTACTGAATCTGATCCTCGAGACCTGTCTGCGTCCTTCCTGCTTGGGTGCCGTCGCTCACGCATTCACCCAGCCTGCCATCGTCAGCGAAAACAGGGCAATACTCGTTGCAACGCTCTCGCTTTGTTTGCGTATCAAACGAAGAATGGCGCGTCTTTCC
>JAFTTS010000049.1 GCA_017466685.1 Clostridia bacterium | reverse complement strand
TCGAGGTTCAGTGTGAGGGACTGTCACAATGGGGATCGGTTGACCTCGCCGAACAAGGGCTGACACCCTATGAAATACTGACCAACTATTACGGTCCCGACCTGAACATCAACACCGATACACCTATCCTTCCCTTCAGCGAATCCCTCCCTTACCGTCCACTCAGGCTCGGTAACTTCGGCAATGACGTCCGTACCGTTCAAGTGCGTCTCAACCGCATCTCCGCAAATTACCCCGCCATACCGAAAATATATCCCGTTGACGGCGTTTTCGGACTCTCCACCGAGAATGCGGTACGCGAGTTTCAGCGGATATTCGATCTGACTCCGGACGGTATCGTCGGCCCTGCAACGTGGTATAAGATCCTCCAGCTTTACAACGGAGTCAAACGTCTCAACGCACTCGCAAGTGAGGGACTGACCTTAGCCGATGTTTCAACCCAGTTTCCGACCGAGCTTTCACGCGGTGACGAAAGCATATACGTCCGTGAATTTCAGTATTTTCTGAACGTCCTCGGCGAAAATCTGGAGGTCATTCCGCCCGTCGCGATAGACGGCATATTCGGAGGTGACACCGAGACCGCAGTACGTGCCTTTCAGATGGCATACGGTCTACCCGTAACAGGCGTCGTTGACGAGGAAACATGGGTTCAGCTCTATAACGCTTACCGCGGCATACTCCTCACCACCGCACAGTATTATAACGGTGTTCCCGTCGCACTATTTCCCGGATATCTCCTGGTGCTCGGTACACAGGGAGATGAAATAAGCTTGCTGCAGCAATATCTTTTAACGCTCTCCGAGGTGTATCCGGAAATTCCGACCGTCGAGGTGAACGGCGTTTACGGCACAGCCACACGTGATGCAGTAATCGCGTTTCAGAATCTGTTCGGACTTGATTCCACGGGTATCGTTGACGCATTGACCTGGGATGCCATAACGGACGCATACAGCGATGTTGCATACGGTAATCTTGCCGCCGAGGGACAGTTTGGCGGAAACACACTTTCTTAAATGAGGTAAGCCATGAGAGATATCACAGACGAAAGAAACAATATATCCGAGCTGCAGAAATATCTGCGTGAGCTGCATTATGACACACGCGGCGAGATACCGCTTGTAAATCCGGACGGCATATACGGTCCCGAAACCGCAGCGGCAGTCGAAGCCTTTCAGCGTATACATTCCCTACCCGTCACAGGTGAAGCCGATAATGCCACATGGAACGCCATCTATAAGGAGTATCAAGCCGCCGTCAGACGTCGTGCACGTCCGAGTCCCATTTTCCCCTTTCCCGAAGAGGATGATTACGAAATAGATGAGGGCGAATATTCAGATATCGTTGCAATCGTACAGTTCATGCTGCGCCTGCTCGCAAACGCATATGACAATATCGACGGTATGCCGCCCGAGGGAGTTTACAACGAGTCAACCGTCAAGGATATAAAAGCATTCCAGCAAACGCATAACCTGCCCGTAACGGGACGAGTCGATAAAGCAACCTGGAACGCTCTTGCCGAGGCTTATAACCGTCTTAACCAGATCGACAACTGATCTTCAAAAGAAAAACCGCAAGACACCGTAACACCTGGCATCTTGCGGAATTTTTATTTAATTTTACTGCTCCATCTGAACACCGTTATCCCAGAGATCATACTGTGAAACCGGTACGTCGTATACCGAAACAGCGATGTGACAGATCGGATCAAGACTTGTGAATCCGGTCGTACCTCCGTGACCGATAACGTCACCCTTGGCAACCGTATCACCAACCTGAACGGGAATATTGTCGTTAAGATGAGCATACCAGCTTTTGAGTCCGAGACCGTGATCGATAACAACCATGTATCCCGAATAGTCAAGATATCCGGCAAACACAACCTTACCGTTGTTCATCGCCATAATATCCTCACCGTACTTTACAATATAGTCACAGCCCTCATGACGGAATGTCTCGGATGTACCCGTGATCGTTACATAACGTCCGAAGCCTATGCGAACATTACCGCCTGCCGTTCCTTCATGGAAAGTACCCTCCCAAAGAGGTGTCGCTTCGGTTTCGGCAATGATCGGTGCCATAGCTTCTTTGAAGGTATTCATCGTAGTTTCGGTTCTGGTCTGGCTTACGACCGTGGGAGTGACAGCTATTGATGATGAGCCGAAGGTCTTTTTCTTGATATTAAGCGTCATCGGCTGAGAAACCTCACCGTATGTGCAGGTGATGTGAACCTCTGTGCCGTCAAAATTCATATTGATCGGAACAAGAGCACGTGCATATATTCCATCCTGGAAGAATACCGGAGTGTAACCGATGTCGGGATCACTCGTAAACTTGATGGCAGACGGATCGTCAACGTTTCTTGCCGAGATCACAACAAATTCACCGGGCTCGACCTCTGTTCTGCCGAGATAGAATGCCGCAGGAACAAGAATCTTTGCCTTGAAATCATATGTTGCCTTACCGGAAAATGCAGGATTCTCATACCAATCCGCTTCAACGTGAACATCGATCGTTCTGCCCTCAAGCGAAGTGTTGACAATTTCCTCATAAACGCCTGTGTAAAGCGTGGAACCGTCTGCAGTGACCGTTACTCGAATATCATCGGGCTGATTGTCAAACGAAAGCGCAAACGCACCCTTCATCTCATAAACTCTGTCTGACTTTGCCGAGGTTTCAATACCGTCAAGCGCAACGTATGCTCCGCCGTAGGTCTGATATTCCCACTTGGCTTCAACCGGAAGAAGGGTTTCCTCCGAGATCGTCATAGTCGGGAATGCGGTCGTGTCGTAAAGGCAACGTGCATATTTTGTTGAAAGAAAGGAGGCTGCATCCTCGGATACGATCTGATAACAGTTATCGCGCGAATCAACGAAATAAGCGTTATTCGTATCGGACGAGAAATAATACTTGTAAACCTGAACGCGGTCATAATTATAATATTTGAACTCAAAGAGACCACTGTCCGAAACGATTTCCGAAGGCAGTGAAGAACGTGACTCTGCGTTATCGTTTATCGAAACGAATCCGTTTATATCCTTCATATCCTCAGAATCATTCGCCATAAGCGTGAACTGATTTCCGTCGGCGTCTGTGATTTCAAGCTTTGTGATATTACCCGCGTTGACGGAAACATTCTGCGCCGCGATATAACTGATGATTCCGATTATCGTCGGTAAAAATATCGCCGCAACAATGGCAACAATTTTGAGAATACTGTTTTTAGGCATATTTTGATTTTCGGTCTTGTTCATTATGCATACCCCTTTTCGGTATTTTTGTTACACTATACTAATATTATACATTATTTTAACTCCAAGGTCAAGTATATTCTGAAATTTTGTCAAATGTTATTGAAGTAGTCAAAGTGTAACACCGTTTTTGAATATGGCAATGTCACAGTAACCGTTTTTCTCTGCCTTGGTTTCCCCGCCGTCTGCAATCTCGCGGCAAAGCGTATACAAGCTCTCCGAAAGTGCATTCATGTCAGCACCGTCAAGCAAAACACCACCGTCAAAGTCGTTCCAGTGCGGCTTTTTGTCTGCAAGCGGCGTGTTTGTCGATATCTTCACCGTCGGAACGACAGACGAGAGCGGTGTACCACGTCCCGTTGTAAAGAGTATCATATGAGCTCCCGATGCGGCGAGATTTGTCACCGCAACCATGTCATTACCCGGACCGTTTACAATGTAAAGTCCACCGTCACATGGCGGCAGCTCGCCGTAACCAAGTGCACCGAAGAGCATCACCTTGCCCGATTTCTGTACGCATCCGAGCGATTTTTCTTCGAGCGTCGTAATGCCACCCTCGATATTTCCGGGAGACGGATTATCGGCAATTCCCTCTCCGTGGTCGATATAGTAACGTCTGAATGCACGTATCATTTCGGCGGCTTCGTCAAACACCTCGCGATTTTTGCTGTGTGAGAGTAATAACTGCTCTGCGCCGAACATTTCGGGAATCTCGGTCATGAGCACAGTACCGCCGTGAGAGGCATGAATCTCCATAGCACGTCCGACAAGCGGATTTGCAGTGATACCGCTGTAACCGTCGCTTCCACCGCATTTGACAGCGATTCTGAGCTTTGAAAGCGAAATATTTTCACGCTTATCGTTTGCCATTATCGCTTTGAGTTCACCGAGAATCGCACATCCCTCTGCAATCTCGTCGCCGCAGTCCTGAATATTCAGAAAACGCACACGCTCGGCATCGTATTCGCCAAGCTCTTTTTTCATCAGCTCAATACCGTTGTTCTCACATCCAAGTCCAAGCACGAGTACGCCGCCTGCGTTCGGATGACGGATGAATCCGCAAAGTATTTTCTGTGTTGTGTGAAGATCGCCGCCGAGCTGTGAACAGCCGTATGGATGCACCAGTGCTTTTCCGCCACATATTTCGGCGAGCTTCTTTGCGGTGTCGTTTATACAGCCGACAGTCGGAATCACCCAAAGCTCATTTCGTATGCCAACATCACCGTTTCGTCTTTTGTAACCGAGAAATGTCCCCTCGTTTATTCCCATCGGAATCGTAGAAAGCGGAGTGTATGTCCAATCACCTTCTCCCGAAAGATTTGAGGCAAGATTCTGCGGTGATACCTTTTCACCGACAGCAATATCCTTTGTCGCATGACCTATTGGAAAACCGTATTTTATAACATTTTCACCTTTTGCAATGACAGCGAGCGCATATTTTTGTCCGTCGGCACGAACCTCGACGTTATCAGACGGATGTATTTGCATAACGCTCTACCTCCTCGGAGAGCTCGGAAAGATCACATCCCCAAAGCTCCGTATTTGAAAGTATTTCGGCTGTAGTATGCTCCTTTATGTAAGAGATGATCTTCGGATCATCCGTCGGCGTACCGATACGGTAAAAACGAAGCAGCATACCGAACGCGAACAAAAGATGCTCGGGAGCTTTACCGAATTTTTCGCGATATTCAAGGATCGACGGCAGTACACGAACACGGAACTTACTGATCGAATTAAGTGAAATAGACGCACAAAGATGATGTATATGCGGATTCGCAAAACGTGTCAGCACAGCATCGGCATAAGAATTTTTCTCCTCTTCGGACATATCGAGGGATGCCTTGATTTCCTCAAGACAGTCACGCAGATGCTTACTCATAACCTCATCGTCAAGACAGTCCTTGACCGTTTCAAGTCCGCGAAGCATCGCATACGGTATCATCGAGGTATGTGCACCGTTGAGTATGCGAACCTTGCGTGTACGGTAACGCTCAAGCGCATCGGGCGTAACGATCACG
Organism: Clostridia bacterium; assembly: GCA_017466685.1. Taxonomy (GTDB): domain Bacteria; phylum Bacillota; class Clostridia; order Oscillospirales; family CAG-272; genus Flemingiibacterium. The sequence goes on along the minus strand of JAFTTS010000049.1, from coordinate 3,348 downwards.
TTAAGTCCTGCCGCACTGAACGGAAGCTCCTTTTCAAGATCGAAGTTGGTTTCGATAACCCAGAGATGGAACCATTCAGATGTGTTTACCATATTGTCCTCATAACCGAGATCGATCACCTCGCCCTTGGGATAACCCGTGTTTATGCGGTCAACGAGCGTGTTGCAGAAAACATTCTCCGTTTCGATCCAATTACGGAAATCATCCCCGAATCCCCACAGGTCAATGTACTTCAAAACCGTCGCCTTGAGGTTGTCACCGTTTCGATCGATCAGCTCACACGGAAGAATTATGAAGCCGTTAAGTCCAAGCTCAAAACGCCGCTTCAGGAGAAGTGTCAGCTTTGCGGGAAAGCTTGACGGCGGTGTATCGGTCGGCTTGTCATCGGAGGCAAAAGCGATACCTGCCTCGGTGGTGTTTGAAACGATAAAGCGTGCATCGGGATTCTCGGCAAGTGCAAGATATGCCGCAAAATCGTCATACGGCTTAACACAGTGTGAGATAACATCAACGATAGTTTTCTCCACACCGTCAGTACCGCGGATTATGTGAGTGTACATACAGTTCTGTTCGGTCAAACGGTCGCATAAACCCTCTTTTATCGGCTGAACTACGGCAACACTTCCGCAGAACGCACCGTTATCATTTAATTTCCCGAGCATCCAGTCAACAAATCCGCGAAGAAAACCTCCCTCGCCAAACTGTATAACACGTACGGGACGCTGTTTCTTTTCAAAATCTTTTATATTTTTCATTTTGTTTCCTCCATAAATGAACGGTAACATGATTTCACCGTGTAATATGCCGCTTTCGGACGGCGATTTTCGTTAAGTATACCCTTGTTGTTGAATCCGCGTGCTCTGGTGTAGCCCATTTCGTCAGAGGTTCGAGTGTCCGCAAACTGCCAGATAAACGAGCCGCAAACATCGGGATGCTCATGGAACAAATTAAGACAATAATCAATCACCTTTGCCTGATAGTCCTCACTCCATTTTACACACTCCGTATCACGAAAGCCGTAGATCGCACCTGCACCGAATTCACCAAAAATTATCGGGCGGTCATTGATTCCGAGCTCCTTACGTCTTGCCGAGAGCTCATCCAAAAATTTCGGCCATATTTCAATTCCGCCTCTGTACCAACCGTAATACATATTAATGCAGGTAACGTCACCAAACTCGAGGCAGATATCCGTCATCGGCTTATCGGAAGCGTAAACGACCAAACGGTTACCGCCGTTTTGCTTGAGATATTCGTAGTAAAGCTTGGACATTTCATAGCCTGCCGTGGTTTCGGAGCGGATCTCGTTATGCATTCCCCAGAAAATGATCGAGGGATGATTATAATAATATTTCACCATCTCACGGTGCATTTCGAGTCCGCGTTCAAGAACTGTGGAATCAGCAAGCGCTTCTTCGGGAAATCCTCCGCCCCATATCGGAATCTCACTCCAGAAAAGTATACCGCGCTCATCAAGAAAATCGACAAACGCCTGCGAATTGGGATAATGTGAGCCGCGTATCGCATTGCAGCCCATATCAAGGGCAAGGTCAATGTCATGCTTCATGCGCGACATCGGGAAAGCGAAGCCGAAATCGGGATGCTCCTCATGACGGTTCACACCGCGAAGCTCTATCGTCTTGCCGTTTAGCTTGAGTTCACCGTCAGAAACTTCAACACGTCGGAATCCAACGCGGTCGATAAGATCGTCCGTTTCGTTCTCGATCGTGACGTCATATAAATTCGGAGCTGAAACGTCCCAAAGTTGAACATCCTTCAAAGTAAACTCCGGTGTCGTTACAGTTTCACATCCATGCGGCGGAAGCGTTACGGTAACCTCACTGACAGTATCATCGCCGATGCGAGCGGTTATTACAGACGAGCACTCCGCAGAATCGGCATTGTAAACCTCAAGCGCAAAGTGACCGTTCACCGTTGTGAGATCATCACAAAGCGTATATTCAAGGTGATTTGAAAGAACCGTTATTCCGCAAAGCTTCTCGACGCTGACACCTCTGATAATACCACCGAAATGATACCAGTCCACAACTCTCTGCGGAATGGAATGCTCATCAAAACGGTTGTCCGCACGAACTGTCAGCCTGTGATACCCTGCACTGACCTCGGGTACAATGAGCGAAAACTCCAAAAAACCGCCATAGTGTGAGCCGATGCAAACGCCGTCAAGCCACACCTTAGCCTCAGTCATAACCGCACCGAAGCAGAAGCGCAGACAGCCGCCGTTTGTGAAGAAGCTCTTTTCATACCAGCCTGCACCCTCATATTCGTAAAGTCCGCTCTCCATATTCCAAACCGAGGGAACAATAACCGTCTCATACTCCGGCAGTCCGTTAAACCATCCCTGTGCCTCGCCGATATCATCCTTATCCGGTGCGAAACGCCATGCGCCGTCAAGTGAGAGGACTTCTCTTTTTATATGTTCATCAAACAATCTGTTCATATGTATCCTTACCTTTCGATTTGATCTGTTACTTCAATTATATAACAACCAAGGCAGCATTTCAATATGAAATCGTACAATTATTTACATATCGTTCAGAAAAGCAAATATTTTTTCGTTAAAAATCGAATTTTTTCGTAAAATCATTGAAAATCATTCAGCACTATGGTAAAATATAAAAAAACGTACGGAGGTAAATATGGCTGCAAACCTTGAGCATCTCGGCTTCGGAAGCGAATGGCGGGACTTCAGAATCGACACATATGAAGGCTACGTACCCAATATGTCCGATTATCATATGCACAAATACTATGAAATAAGCCTGATACTCTCGGGCGACGTGAAGGTACTGCTTCCCGATTCCATGCAAAGCGGCAAAGAACCACGTATCGTTTTAACTCCGCCCATGACGGCACATTTCATGGTTTGTGAACCGAATATGCTGTACAGACGCGTAAATCTTCTTTATTCACGGGATTTCATCGCCGATTACATTCCCGAATGGAGAACGCTTCTCTCTGCATTTTCAAAATCGGGAAAGGTCATTCATCCTTCAGACGATGAGTTAGCAGAGCTGTGTGAGCTTTGCGAAAAGATAAAAAACGACACCGATATTTTCAGACGGCGACTCATGCTGCTCCTTTTCCTCTCAAAAATCGGCGATATGGACAGAGAGCAATCGGAGCAGGATGTCCGTATACTACCTTCATACGTAACGAGCGCGCTTTCATATCTGCATGAGCATTACAGCGAAAAAATCGTCGCCGCCGAGCTTGCAAAAAGACTTGACATCGGACGTACAACTCTTATGACCGCATTCAAGGAGCATACGGGTGTCACCATGTGCGATTATTTATGCGAATACAGACTGAAAAAGGCGTGTTTGC